>JACUTQ010000071.1 GCA_014859725.1 Methanosarcinales archaeon
CTTGCTTTGTGTATAGGAGACGCGGATAATGGATTCGCAACTGGTTCTTTTGAGGATTGCGAAACAGGTCGGGGGTGGAGGATGCCTTTATCCAGGGGTGGTTAGGAAATTTTAGTTGTAGTGGAGTAGTATAAGTAATATTATTATACTATTTACCCAATAATCCGTGCGCTCTTGAAGTTAACGAAAATTCATAAGGAGAATTTGGTCCACCACTACCTTTAATATTCATAATAAGTTTGGCATTCTTCAACTGATTTACTTGTCTAGATATACTTGATATAGATTTATTTAATTCACCTGCTAATTCTTCAAGAGTCCATTCTTCTTTTTCAAGTAATTTAGCCAACGTTTTTTTATAACGTTTATTAATATGGTAATATTCTGCAAGTTCTTTAGTGTTTATAGTAACTGTTCGATCCAATTCTTTATCATAAGCTACAAGCGGTATACCTTTTTCAGCGCTTATCAGTGCCATTGCAGCAATTGCGATGCCAGGACCGGATGTGACATTTATCCACAAAGGATTCCCATTGTCGGATATCAACTTTTCAATTGTGGTATAAATCTCAAAGAAATCGAAAACATCTTTTATGATAATTTCTTGCGTTTTTATCCCTAAAGCGGCAGCAGTTTGTTTGACTGCGGAAACAGTTTCTATAGATTTCTCATGGATAGTATGCAGTAATACAACCTTTTTTATTCCACGAGTGCTTCCGTATAAGGGTTTTATGATGAGCTCCGGATTAAATCCGGCTACTGCAACAGCATAGGGGGTCTGAATATTACTCATTTCTTTGGTGTTTTTATCTAGCATATTAATTTAACTATTGTTACTATAGCTTTAAATAATATTTTGTAAAAAAGTTGCAGTATTGCAAATAATATGCAACATATATTTAACAGCATAACTATATATTATAGTAACAACAAAACAGAAATCACATGAAATTGATATTAACTTTCTCTCCACCAAAAGAAAAGATGATACCCTTTGATCATAACTACATGGTTGGTTCATCTTTGTACCGATTACTAGCGGCACAATCCCCGGAATATGCGCAGGCGTTACATAACAAAACAAATAACAAAGGGTACGTAATCTCAAGTTTATTGCCAAGCGGGAAACGTATTTATGATAAGGGAATAGGGGCTGAAAGGTATGTCCTTATCGTCGCATCAAGAGATAACAATCTCCTTGCTACACTTCAAGTTGCAATACAGAAACAGGGACATCTGAATGTGAATAACAGTCTTTTGCCTTTGATCCAGGCAAGTATTGTCAATATAAATATTCCTCCACCACCATGCGAATTACTAACAAAAAGCCCCGTCCTGATCAAGAAGAATGACAGGTTTATTAGACCTGATGATGCAGGATTTAATGAGGCAGTAATTGATTGGATAAAGAGAAAATATGTCCATTATTATCAAAAATCATGCCCTGAAATACGTTTGTTCAATATTGTCAACTATGAAAACAAGTTGAAAGTTGTGAAATTGAACAAATTAGCGTGTACTGTAATGAGATTTTTCATCGATGCACCGGAAGATGTAATCGAAATGCTTCTGACAGAAGGAATCGGGAGTAAGACTGCTCTTGGGTTTGGATTCATTGATGAAGTGAGGTAATTATGGATATTACAGTCAATAAAATGTTTAGAACAAATCTATTCATAAGAACATTCAGAGAATTATTCAATGTAACCCCCCGCCGCGAAGCCGGTGATCCAGTTGGACCATTGGCAATAATATTACGAAATTACCCTCTTGCAATCGCCAAGGGAGGATCAAAACATAAAGAATTTCCTGATCAAACTTATTTTACCCATATTGTTAATGGTCTTGTTCTCGGTGGACGAATGCTTGAGAATGAACTGCTTAATACATTTGGTACTGAGGAAAAGTTACCCAATAACATCGTTGAATGGGTGCGTTTGTATTTCGCTGCCTTCACGCTGCATGACATCAACAAACTGGAAACAAATAAAACACTTATTGATACTGTAAACAACGAATGGAATAAATATTCTGTTATCGTAGCTCCATTCCTCTCAAGTATTGGTGAACCAGAAACTTGGTCTGACGATTTGAAGTATCTTATTTTGAGCACAGAGGAAGGAACGAGGGATCATGCAAATCTTCTGAATACAAGGCGGAATCGACAGGAGCTTGAGAAAATTTCAAATTATATGAAATTCTCTGACCGAATAGGTTCTATCAAAAGCACTTCCTCATTGCAGATATACCATGAGATCAAGAAAATATTCGAAGATTTCACAAAGGAAAATGGCCGAAACTTACATGTTGTAATGTTTGCCGATGTTCCTCAGACGATGCTACGTGTAAAAGCATCTATCAGTTTCTCGAAAGCACTTGAAAAAAATGAGAGATATATTGTGCTTAAAACCCCTGATTCAATAATTTTTGAAGGCAGCCCGATAAATCAGGATATTATCGATCAAAGCATATTGGATTTAAATCAATCTTTGGTAATCGATACAGAAAGCCTGGTTAAGTTGTATCCACCTTCGAGCAACAGTATAAAAAGTGATTTTGCTAAGAAAGTAAAAGTAACCTCAGGAGTAATAGATATTTTCATTGATTGTTGGTTGGGGAGGTTGTTGTTTTGGTCTGGGAAAGAATGGAGGCAAAATCATACAGATTTTTCAGTTATTATGCGTAAATATGGAGTCATCTTTGAAAGAAAAGCAGAATCTATGGAAGCCACATATAATTTGAAAGTGCCAGAGAAAACTTCAGATGAAGAATCAGCGGAAAATAATAACCTGAGATATCTTTCCAAGCTTATTGTGGCAAATCGAGTTGCTCTGGAATTAGAAATATTAAATTCAAATGATTCGCGAACAGATACATGGTTGCTTGAAAATAATATACAAAATTCATCTGAGTATATTGATACCATACAAGGAAAGACTTTATCTGCAATTGCTTTTGCAATTCTCGATGGTTTAAAAGAGCCAGGGATTGCATATAATCAAATTATAGAACAAATTGCATCTAAATTTGAGGAAAAATATCCGAATAAAGATAATGAGGATACAAGAGATTTTTTTACATCAATTATCTATTATGGAAGTTCTGATATCGATCTCTTAACAGGAGTATGTAATGATAATATTGACAAAAAAGAGATGTGTTTGCAGTGTGGCGCCCCTTCTGAGATCGGACTTGAGGCTTCACTTGTGTTCGGATACGGCGCAACCAGTGGAACCGGACGTAAAGTCACCAAGTTAAAAGACGATGCAAGATTTAAAGGCAGGATATGTAAATGGTGCGAGCTTGAGAATAGAATTCGTAAAGACGAGTTCAAAGAAATAAAAAAAGAAGGAATAGTTATCCAGGCTCATCTTGGGGATTATTTAGTCCCTATCAATATTCATGATGTTATCGAATCCCTGAAAACAAAAGATACAGATACAATTGATAAAATATCAGGAAAAGCAAAATTTACAAAATTCGGTAAAAGTCATCAATTAGACCATCATACAGTAGTATTTCAAGAAAATCCGGGTAACAGGAAAGAGCAGTTCTATTTCTTGTTCCAGTTACTTGAGACTTTTATAAACGATACTGGCATAAAAGTACATATCACTCCGCTACAAGGCGCACCAAGAATACGCCCGGAACAATTTTCATGGGAAAATGCTCCAGGATGGGTGAAATCCCTGAATATGAATTCTTTAAGGATTGATGAGATTCCCAGAGCAATTGAGGAACTTAGATTCATCAGACAAATTGCTTCGCTGAGAAAAGGATCTGATGACATACCAAAAGTTCTGGCTGCAATTACCTTACACCCGATGAGAATCTTCTCTCTGATTTACAGCTTTGCGAATGATGGTCTTGGAGCTAAATTATTCAGAATCCAGGAAGATATTAATAAATTCATAAAAATTTATAATAAAGAGGTAAACGAAATGAGAATGAATGCAATTGTTGGTGAAGCGTGTAAAATATGGAATCACGCACCTGAATCGAATAATGATCACACGTGGATGATTCGAACCGCTCTGGATGTTCTTCAGAGAAATGAATCTGCTGATAGAGAAGATAAAATAACACGTTGTGCAGGTCGTTTGCTTGAGATTGCCGCGCGTTCGGATTATTTCAACAAAATGCAAGGTACAGAAGCCTGCAAATCTTTCTCTGATAATCTTGTTCTTCTGCTTGAAGAAAGTTTTGAAAAGAACGGGAAAGTACCAGCATCGTCATGGCGCAAAGACATTATCGCCCAATTTGCTCTGATGTACAATCAACAAAAATGGGCTGAAGTAATGGCGAGAAAAGCTGAAAAAGAAAACAAAATAGTTGATACATCAAAATCCCAGGAGGGAATATAAAATGACAGACAATACGGGAAATACAGGACTGGCAATAACTCCAGCCCATACTCTAATTGAGAAAACATTTGGTCTGGAATATTTCACAACATCACCAAAAATAATTGAACAGACAGTTAAACCAAAAATACCCAAAAAGAAAAAGGGGAAAGCGACTGCGGATTCACCAGCACAGGTGACATTGGAACAAAAGGCTGCAACAGAAGTTACGTCTTTGGCAGAAAAAAAGCCAGAATCAAAGGAAGTTCCAGTATTCGGGCAAAATAATGCAAAAAGACTGGTAATTGCGGTCTTAAGAGAAGTAATTGCACCATTCATCGATAGGAGTGAAGATCCAGAAGAGACAATATCCATCCGCGTAAATGAAAGGGAAATCATAGAAGTGCCTGCTCGAAAGATGAAATCAAAAGAGAAACTTGCTGGACTGAGATTATGTAGAGCATATGAAGTTGTTGATGCTTCTTATGAGTACAATGTAGTGAAAACGCACGCGGAAATCACAAATCCGAATAGTGTTCTATTTGGTGATTCGATTGTTGGGCAAAGTGAAGCCGCAATGCTTCCAAGCCGCGTAAAATACAGCAGTTCATATAGCATAAGGGAACGTGTTAAACTGACCACGAAATTGACGCATAATGCACTCTCTGAGCAAGGAACAATGTGGGATAGGGAAAAAAGGAAAAACAGGACGAGTCTTTTCAGTACGGAATATATTTTACCTGGCACTTTATTCCCATCTTTCATTGTAATCGATGATCCAACACCTGAATCACTTGTTCATATTCTGATGTGCCTGCGTGAGACAAGATATGGAGCGCAGACCTCAATAACCGGACCTAATATCAAAAATACAATTGTTGCGATATTGGGCTGCCAGAATGAGCCTCCTGTAACTTCATACACAATAACAAAGAACCATCCGGAACTTCAGGAATCAAAAGACCTGCGCACAGATGTGATAAAAACAATAATACAGGACTTATCTGGAACAAATGGAAAGCTGATGTCGGGTAAACTACTTGAAGATTTTCTTGCAGAGGCAAATAAACTTGATGGCAATTCCATGAAAGCAATATATGCGAAGTTGAAACAAGATGCAGTGGATCTCTGTAAATACGCGGGTTTTGGGAAGTGAAGTCGATTAAAAAGGGAAATTACTCATATGTACACCTATAAATTGACTTTACTCTCTCCTTTATTTTACAGATCCAGACAGGATTCTGGCGCATCAGGAGCTACAGTTACAGATTCATGGATCGGTGATCTGGCTATCTGTTTTGCTATCAACAAAGCCATAGGGATAACTCATATCCCTTTTAAATATACAAGCAACAAACCGGAGTATGAGGATATAAAGGACATTCCCCTTATTACAAGTATAGCAGTCCCATATGAAGAGCCAAAAAGAACACGGTTATATGACGTGGCAACCAATTTCATGAGTGAAGGATATCCTAACATGCCAGCTATAGAAAATAGTGCAAGGACATCCATGAAGAACTGGTTAAAGCGTCAGGGTATAGAACCCGGCACTGAATACACTTTTGTTATAGCTGTGCGGGATAATTATGTGCCGCCTGAGAAGTTCACTATTCGTCTTGGAAATATGCAGGAAACTCTTGCATTATGCGAGAAACAGCCTGGCAATGCAAAAAGTCTGACTGTAAATCTGTTCACGCTCAAACATGTATTCGGGCATGAATTAGTAAAGGGACTTGAATTCGAGTTATTAGAGCGTCCCGCCCAGCAATATGTGCTGGCGCACGGAGTTGATGCCACAAATTGGCTATCTCTGGTAGCTCCCTACATGTGAGGATTTGTATGGAAAAATCATATATTTTTAAGCCGCAGAATATCGAATTTACTGATACGATGTTTGATGGAAAACAACTGCATTCGACACAGAAATCCATGCTGGAAATGGGGGAGATGAAAGAAGATTGTCTGCTAATTCATGCTCCGACCGGAAGTGGAAAAACATATGGGTTTGGACTTCCTTCTCTCTGGTATGATGATAAAAGATTGTTTGATGACAGTTTGCCAAAGACGATAATAATAGCTCCGACAAATGCCCTCATACATCAAACCGAATATGATCTAAAAAAAGACTGGAAACATAAAAAATTAAAGGTAGAAATCTTATTTGCAAAGAACATTGTTGCAAATGGCTGGAACCGTGCTTTAGAGATATATGAACGTATTCGTGATGCAGATATTATCATCACAAATCCAGATATAACTACACTGCTTTTATCAAATTATTATTATAGGGATGAAGATCCAAATAAGATTCGTTTACGGCAATGGTCTGATCTATTCAAGAATACCAAGTTTATGATATTCGATGAATATCATCTGTATACAGAAGATGAGATTGGCAAAGTAATTTCTTTTCTCATTATGAATAAAGCAACAAAGAATGATCTGAAAGCCTGTTTTTCAAGTGCAACTCCAAACAACCTGATCAAAAAGGTTCTTGAGGAAAAATATTTTCTCAAATGCAAGGAAGTAACACAAGAATTAGTGGAAGAAGAAGTAAAAGACATGAAATACAGGAAAGTAAAGGGAAAATTAAAAGTAACATTTACAGACAAAAACATATCTGAGTCTCTTAATGATGTCATTTATGACGCGCGCCGAACCTTATATATATTTAGTGATTTAAAAACAAATTTGGAGGCGCAAGACAGATTGGAAAAATTGGATATTGCATTCGGTTCATTTACTGGTTTGGACACGAAACGAGGTCAGAAAGAAGCTCCTGATGACAGAATAATACTGGCAACAAATAAAGCTGAACTGGGATTGAATCTGGATATAGAGTTAGCACATATTGAACCAGGATTTTATGCAGAAAACTTCTGGCAGAGATTTGGCAGATCTGCACGCAAAGGTAAAGATGGAGAAATCGTTGTACATATCGATTCCAATATAATAAAGAATCTTCCAGAACATATAAAAAATTATGAAGAGTTTGTAGGGCGTATGGATAACGTCTTAATCGATAAGAAGATGTATAGTTCCAAGATCATTAACCACGTAGGCGCTTATCTGTACCTTGTAAAGATTCGATCGAATAGAATATTGGCAGGGCAAATTCATTCGGTGATGAGTGATTTGCCAGGCGAGAATATGTACAAGGCATTTGAAAAAGCGGAAATTCTTTTAAAGGAAATGAAAGAAATATCTGCAAAGAATCAGTATGTTGACCCCGAAACTATTAAAAATCTTGATAAATGGTGGAATGAATACTTCATTCCATCCTTTGGCAGGTTCAGAGGGCAGTCTTTTGATGTTCTTTATTCGTCTCACGTCAGTTCTCAGGAAGAGCCTGTTGAATATAGTTTGAAATGGATAAAAGTAAATTGCGTTTTGGGGGGGTTTGGAAATCTTAATGGAAGAAAGGTATATCAATCAACAGGATTCCATGGCACCAGGAGAACTTTAGAATTACAATATTCAAGTCCATCAGGACGTGATTTTATAGTTACCAATAAAAGCCTTTATGACAATAATGCGCATCAGAATATCTGGAAAAAACAGTTTTATGAAATTTTAGAAAATACAGAAGATGATGATGATCTTAATTGTAAAATGCAAGATTTTGTTAATTTATTTAACAGCACAATAATATGGTGTATCCATAAAGACCTCTTAGCTCCAAAAGGCGTTGATGTCATTGACAATTTTATCTGATGAAACATCAATCCATCTGGGACGGTTGGGGGGCTTGTTTTTTTATGACTTGTATTCCTGCCCCACAAGATTATGGCTATCACATAAAAATATCGACGCTGGAAAGGATAATGAGCACATCCTGTTAGGAAAACATATTGATGAAACAACATTCAAAAAGGAACGTAAGGTAATGACCTTCCATGGATATGCAGCGATCGATTTTATAAAAACACCAAACGGAATGGAAATACATGAGGTAAAAAAAGGTAAGGGCGAACATCCTGAACCGCATATTGCCCAGGTGCGTTACTATATTGAACTTTTTTATGAAATGACAGGAAAAGAAGCCACAGGAGTAATACATTATCCTGTGGTGAGGAAAACCTTGCAAGTAAAAAGAGATGAGGAGAGCGTTATGGCAGATATTGAAAAAATTAAGAACATTCTAGGAGAGAGATGTCCAAAACCGTCACGCATACCGATATGTCGTGGATGCAGATATGAGGAGATGTGCTGGGCATGAGTAAGGTTTTTTATATTTTCAAAGAAGGCGATCTGTACGTAAAAGAAGGTACATTTTATTTCAAGAACGTAGAAATATCCGTTCCGATACCTGTTGAGCAGGTATTGTCTTTCGAATTACACGGAGGTTGCAGTGTTTCAAGTGGAGCGTTTTCACTGGCTGGAAAACATAATATTCCAATCCATATGTTCGATTTTTATGTAAATTACATGGGCACATACTGGCCGAAGGAACATTATTTCAGTGGAGATCTAACTATTAAACAAAGCCTTATTTATTCAGATATTCAAAAACGATTGGAGCTTGCCCGAATATTAGTTAAAGGTGTTGAAAATAATATGCGTGCTTTCCTAGGTCATATAGGGGGCAATCGCACACCTTTTTTGAAAGATATCGATTTAAATGTTGTAAAATCCATTCAAGATATGATGTTGATCGAAGCACGCATGCGCAAGGATTACTACAATCGTTTTGATGCGATGCTGCCTGATGGATTCAAGATAGATCGAAGGGCAATACGACCTCCGAGCAATTATGGGAATAGTCTGATATCTTTCGGAAATACTTTGCTATATACATCAATAATTACAGCAGCAAGGAAAACTTCTGTAAATATTACAATTCCATTTTATCATGAACCGGCAGCAGGAAGATTTGCTTTATCTCTAGATTTGTCAGAAGTTTTTAAACCCGGTATTGTTGATCGATTTATTTATCAAATTGTGAAGCAGGGCATATTACAGCCAAATCAAGTGCATTTCAATGAGGTTGGTGGAGGAATTTTATTGAATGAAACAGGGAAGAAAATTTTCCTGGAACATTGGGATAAATGGCTGGAACATACGATTTTTCATAAAAAGCTGAAGAGAAAAGTATCTCACAGGCACTTACTTGTGCTTGAGATGCACAAATATACAAAACATATCGAAGGAATTGAGCAATATAATCCTATAAAAATACCCGATGGTGATTAGATTGTATGTTGTGCTTGCTTACGATGTCCATTTCAATAGGACAAATCTATTCAAGAGTTTTTGCAGGGAATATCTTACATGGGTTCAAAATAGTGTTTTTGAGGGAGAACTTAGACCAACACAATTTACAATACTCAAAGATACCCTGGAAGATATGATAACTGATGGTGAAAATGTTCGTATATGGAAAGTTGAAGATAAGAAGTTCCTGCATCTAATATGTATAGGAGACAGCACACCAGAGAAAACGAACTTTATCTGACCCCTAGGTAATAACCAGAAACTTAATATACGAAACCAAGGTTGAATATAAACATTTTGTTTGATAGGTTTTTCATGAAGACCGATGCCGTGCTTGATGTGCCTTGTTTGACGTCCACCCCTTGTGGGATTGATACAATGCAATGGCTACCCAGTGGAGTAGAACCACACCGTTTGACGTCCACCCCTTGTGGGATTGATACACTGAAGTGTTCAAAAAATCTACTCGAAATGTGACTGTTTGACGTCCACCCCTTGTGGGATTGATACGTGACCTTTTACCGTCAGAAATACCAGGAAACCACAGTTTGACGTCCACCCCTTGTGGGATTGATACATGCGGAGACAGACCATACAGCAAATAACAAAACAAGTTTGACGTCCACCCCTTGTGGGATTGATACGTGCAAGTTCAACAACTCCACGGTTGTCCTTTTTTAGTTTGACGTACACCCCTTGTGGGATTGATACATAGCGATAATAATAATTATCAGTGCCGCCCAGAACGTTTGACGTCCACCCCTTGTGGGATTGATACCTTTGAGGTTGTGTACCAGATGTGTTGCTGACACGGTTTGACGTCCACCCCTTGTGGGATTGATACGATGACTTCCAGAACTGGAAATATTACTGTAACACGTTTGACGTCCACCCCTTGTGGGATTGATACGTCATTCTGGGTATTATAACCCTAATGAAGAATAGAGTTTGACGTCCACCCCTTGTGGGATTGATACGTGGTTTTTTCATCATGCTTGGATACATTGAAACCGTTTGACGTCCACCCCTTGTGGGATTGATACATGTTTTATTTTTTCATCACTTGAAACCGCATAACGTTTGACGTCCACCCCTTGTGGGATTGATACTAAAACAGTGTGAAATAACAGA
>JACUTQ010000072.1 GCA_014859725.1 Methanosarcinales archaeon
GAAAATGTTATGGAAATTATTTTCATTCGGAACTACATATAATCGGAAGTACTGGGAAAGGGAAAACCTTTATATAGTGAGATATAATATTAAGAAAGGAATTAACTCATTTTTTCGTTTTTTGTATGAGGGTATATAGATGGTTAATGACAAAGTGTATGAAGGTACAACAACTATTGGAATAGTATGTGAAGAGGGCGTTGTCCTGGCAACAGAGAGCCGGGCTACCATGGGGAATTTTATTGCAAGTAAAGATGCAAAGAAAGTATACCAGATTGATGACCTTATGGGGATGACTACTGCAGGTTCTGTGGGTGATGCACAGCGACTTGTAAAAACATTACAGGTGGAGGCAAAACTTTACAGGATGCGCAGACAGGAAAGCATGACTGTAAAAGGTACTGCCAGTCTGCTGGCCAATATCCTTGCAGGCAATAGATATTATCCTTTTATGGTACAACTTTTAATAGGGGGATTTGACAAGAACGGTTCCAGTATTTATTCTTTGGACGCTTTGGGTGGTCAGCTTGAGGAGACAAAAGCTGTTTCAACAGGTTCCGGGTCTCCTTTTGCTTATGGTATATTGGAAGACAGGTTTAAAGAAAACATGTCAATAGATGAGGGGTTGGATCTGGCAGTCAGGGCGCTGCATAATGTTATGAAAAGAGATTCGGCTTCTGGGAATGGTATTAAAGCTGTAAAGATCACGGCAGAAGGGTATTTTGAGGTTGAAGATTCAGTTATTCAGGAGAAACGTGATAGTCTTAATGATGTTCTGTGATATTCCTTTATACAAAAAATAAAAACACACTTGAAAATTTTTTTAAAATAAATCTTATCTAGTTTTTTTGATTTTTCCAATAGGACGTAAATGCAATGTCATTAGAACATGTACTTGATGAATTAAAAGTAAAAATAACAAAAAAATTGCCAGTTGGAGTAACCATTTCAGATGTAGAGTTTGAAGGGCCTGAACTGGTTATTTATACCCCGGAACCGAAGAAATTCGCAGATAATGGGGATATAATCCGGAATCTGGCAAAAGACCTTCGAAAACGTTTGGTAGTCCGGCCAGACCCTGGAGTACTGGCAGAACCTGAAGTGGTCATCGAAAAAATTTCAAAGATCGTACCTGAAGATGCGGGTATCACCAGTCATTATTTTGAACCCGATACAGGTGAGGTTATAATAGAAGCTGAAAAACCTGGTATTGTAATTGGCAGGCATGGTAACACGTTACGAGAGATCACCAAAGAGATCGGCTGGACTCCGAAAGTTGTTAGGACCCCACCTATAAAATCATCCACAGTTAAGAATGTCCGTCAATATCTCAGAGACCACAAGGATGAGCGAAAAGCCCTGCTTAAAACAATGGGCCGCAAGATCCACAGGGAAATCTCATCTAAGGACAAGTGGGTCAGAATCACTGCTTTAGGAGGATGCCGAGAAGTGGGTCGTAGCTGCTTCTTGCTATCAACTCCAGAAACCAAGGTACTAATTGATTGTGGGGTCAACGTGGGTTCAGATGATAATGGGAGCCCTTATTTGTATATACCCGAAGTTACGCCTATAAACCAGATAGATGCAGTAATCCTGACCCATGCCCACCTGGACCATTGTGGACTGGTGCCCTTATTGTATAAATATGGATATGAGGGGCCTGTTTATTGCACACCACCAACCCGCGATTTGATGGCCCTGCTGCAGCTGGATTTTATTGATGTGGCAGCTAAGGAAGGAAAGACCATACCGTATGAGTCTACAATGATCAGGGAGACATTGAAGCATACTATAACACTGGATTATGGGGACGTTACTGATATTGCTCCTGATATGAAACTCACTATGCACAACGCCGGGCATATTATCGGGTCTTCGATAGTTCATTTCCATGTGGGGGATGGTTTGTATAATATCGCATTTACAGGGGATTACAAATATGAAAAGACCAGGCTGTTCGACCCGGCAGTAAATAATTTCCCCAGGATCGAGAGCATAATCACAGAATCTACATATGGCGGTTCTAAGGATATGCAGCCATCTAGAAAAGAAGCCGAGTTTAACCTGCAGGAGGTCGTGAAAGAGACCGTGAGTAGAGGAGGTACTGTACTTATCCCTGCATTTGCCGTTGGCAGAAGCCAGGAGGTCATGTTGGTTCTGGAAGAAGCTATCAGATTAGGTATCGTGGATAAGATCCCGGTCTATCTTGATGGTATGATCTGGGAGGCCACTGCAATCCATACTACATATCCTGAGTACTTAAACAGTGATCTTCGAAACCTTATATTCCATAAAGGCATGAATCCGTTCCTCTCAGAATGTTTTCAGCAGGTGGATTCTGTTGAGAAACGTAAAGATCTATTAACAAACCCCAGACCAGGTGTTATCCTGGCAACCTCAGGTATGATGAATGGCGGACCTATCATGGAATACCTCAGAGCCTATGGACCAGATGCCAAGAACTCACTTGTATTTGTGGGATACCAGGCAGAAGGGACCATGGGGCGCCGGCTGCAGAAGGGCTGGAGCGAAGTGCCTGTCCATCATAATGGGAGGACTGATACAATCAAGATCGAGCTGCAAGTACACACAGTAGATGGATTTTCAGGCCACTCTGACCGTAAGCAGTTGATGAGTTATATCAAGAAGATGAAACCAAGGCCTGAATATATTATGACAGAACATGGAGATGAAAAAAGCTGTCTGGATCTGGCTAGTTCATTGTATAGAAAATACAGGATCGAGACAAGGGCACCCATGAACCTGGAAACTATTAGGTTGGTTTGAATAATTGATATAAATCATCGCAATGATCTAGTATTTTTTCTACTTCTTTTTGCTAAACACATATACAACGCCACCCACCATCATCAGTCCCCAATAACTGATCGCTCTGTCCAGTATTGCGATCCCGGCTGAAACACCCCGGATCAACACCCACCAGGACAAAAACGCCTACAATGGCGAATTCAACAGCTCCTAAACCACCAGGAGTTGCCGGGAATGCTGACAACAGCGATGCTGCAAGTGCTACGACTACAATTAATGACAGGCTTATCCCCATATTATGAATTGGTGATAACGATTCAACAACTAAATATAACCTGGTAGTTTCCATGACCCATATTAATATTGTATAAAAAATGATCAATAAAATTGAATCCTTTTTTACCGATTCCTGAAGTCCTTCAGTAAAATTTATGAAAATCTGCCTGACCTTTATGGGGAGCTTGTTTGAAACAACCATTTTGCCTTTAGAAAACGCAATAATAATAATAATAATAATAGATATTAGTATAACCACAATGGAAAAACCTAGAGCTATAGCAATTCTTATTTCACTCGGACTATTTGTGCCAAATGTCAAAATACTTGAGACACCATTAGAATAACCAGATGGGCACACCCCATGATTTTCTGGCAAGATAACCTCTGTATACATCCCCCATTTTGGCAGGGATAATGCTGTTTGCGAACCACGACAGCATAAAGATCTCACTTGCAGTTAATATGATTTAACTAATTCCGGCCTGGATTATAACCCCAACTATAGTATCGAACTCTATACTGAGAATAACATGTAAAGCACGAAAACAGAAACAACAAATGAAATAATCGTTTTTGGCTCAGTAAGTTTTTTTATGGGCGATACGGGCTGTGATCCTTTAATCATCAGATCTCACCAATTTGTAAATGTGGACATTTGGGTTGAAATAAACAAGTTCAAATCGATCCGGATTGTCCTCAAAGGTCTTTATGGCATCATATCCGTTATAGCGCTCTATTTCAACACCTCCCACATAAACATAATCCACATTATATTTTTCAAGTATCTCGTTGACAGTATCAATATTGTTTGAAGTATATACAATACGCACGTCATTCCAACGCTCATCAATGGATTGTTTATTGTTTCTCCATGTCTTTTCATGTCCACCCCACCCCATCACAGTGGGTAGACCGGTAAAAGCGGTCACATGATTGTTCAATTCCCCCGATTGTCCGGGGCTTTGCAGGACAACTGGGGTCCTGCTCAGGTTATTTAGCCACATTACAGCTTCAAATTCATTTGGATACTTTTCATTAAAATAAGCTGATCCATCAAGCGTCAGATTGCCCTCAAAATTATCAGAATGGGAAATTGTTGCAAGAACAGGATACGTTAATGCTGCAAATATGAGAAAGATAGATAACAGCGTAAATGCTTTGTTCACATCCCTGGAGGGTCGAAACCGATCCCAGAGATGATAAAATGAGATGCCTGCAGCCAGGCCCCAGATGATCCAGTTCTGGAGATAAATCTTGAATACAGTATTTAGCCTGATATATTTAGGATATGTAACTCCCAATGAATCCTGAATGTAAAAGAGCTCACAGAACAATGAGAGTAAAGCTCCGATTAATATTAATAGATAAACGAACTGTGTTGTTGGATTTTCCTCTTTTATTACAGAATATATCGATAATGCTATTAGGGGAAGAATGACAATAAGTATCTGTATCTGGGTCAGGTAAGCTGCCACCAATAAAATGGCAAGCCCGATAACCATTATTTTAATATCAAGATAACCAGAATCATAAAAGCTGGCAATAGTGTAAATCATTATGAAGAAAAGCATAATTGCATACACTCCCAGATAAAAGAACAATTGGGTATGGCCGTACGTAACCAGTTTGATGGAATGGGATTCAGTAGATGCAAGATAGTACGGCAGGTACAATGCAATGCTTAATATGCCTACAATTACACCCACTCCAATTGTTCTTATCAGCTCTGAAGTGGACAAAAGCCTAATCCTTTTTTTAATACCAAAGGCATTTTCCACTTCTGCTGTTACTCGAATTCTCCATGCAATAAGAGCCATAATAAAGAAAATTGCGTATGTGGGATATTCCCATGAATTCAAAGGAAACATGAAACCCAATACCAGGGTGATAGAAGCTAAAAGGGGGATGTTATATTCTTTACTACTGCGTATCAATCCCAACAACAGGCTGATCATTAAAAGTTGAAATGCTATTGAGATCATATGGGCGTGCAGGTCGCCATGAATAAAACTAAAATATGGGAACTCGTTGATGGTGTTTGGTATTACCCTGCTGGTTGGCCAATAATAGTATGTGGATAATCTGGTCAAAATATCTGCATCCGGTACATTGAACAGACCGTAAAACCCGGGAATGAACAGGATAACAAGTAATTGAATAAATCCTGCAATATTGCCGAAGATCGTTACGAAAGCCATTATTAATATGCCGAAAACTTTGCCGTGGGTCAGCTCTTTACCTAAACCATAGGCTGCTGTGGAAGAAAGGGCGAACATTGTAGCAACTGCAAGGTTATAACCGATAGCTGAAGGGACAAAAGACAATTTAATCAAATTAGCAACAACCAGATAGCCGAAATAATAATACTGCATGGTCTCCCCAGACATCCAGGGATCCATGGGTGGAAAGCTGGTGCTGCGAAGTATCATATTAACAAAGCTCATATCCATGAACTTTTCTCCTCCGCCCCAATATATTTCAGGGGAAAAACCGCGGAAAATCACGAAAAGTATGAAGACGGCAGTAAATAGTATTTCAGTTCTGATCAGTTCATTTCTATCAATTGAGCATCTTCTTGCATAGAAAATCACCATCGATATAATGAATAATATTATCAATGCCAGCCCAACGATTGTGAGGCTGTAATTGAAACCTAAATTTGCCAAACTCCATGAAAAATATGTTACCACTACCAGACCCAGTATCCTGGATAACGCAACACCTTTGCCATCAAGATTCCTAAATATCCAGACAGTAAGAGGCAGAGCAGCAAGTCCGATTACCTCAAGGACCATCCACCACTTTGCAACTTCCAGCCATTCCATAAAAATCTCACGATTGTTATTGCTTATTTATCTTTTTTAATATTTACCAATTCATGCCAATTCATATTAAAGTGCATAAGGTATAATGCACCAAAGACAAGCGTTATGGAATTCTTAATAATATGATCGATAACAGCAGCAGTTGCACCAATATATCCTGCAATACCTGCGATCTTGAAAACAACAGTAAGGGCTCCCTCGTATGTACCTATGGCTCCCGGTGTAATTGGGAACAACTTGGCAAGATTTCCAATAGCCACTGCCAGGAAAACGACAGCAATTAGGGCTGAAACCGATATTGCATTATAAACCAGCGGAAAAGCTGTTAGTACAACAAAAGTGGTAACGATGTCAATTGTCCAGACTAAAATTGATGTTAAAAATACAATAATGAAGTCTTTAGGGTTAGTAGAAACAGTGAATATTTCATCAACAAACTTTCGTGCAATCCCTGCTACCCAATCGGTATAATCACCTGATTTTGAAAATCTGAGGATAATGCGTTCTATGGGTGATAAACCGTTATTCCCCCTGGATGAAAGAAAGAATATAGCAAAAAAGAACAGGACAATTACTGCAAGAGATGTGACAATTACAGGCATTACCCAATCGTCTACCGCAGCTTCAGCAGTCACGACCAGAACTGCGAGCATGCCTAAAACAGTTATGGCAATGATATCAAATACCCTCTCCACTGCCAAAGAGGACATACCTGTCGTTAACGGTATATCCTTTTCTTTTTTTAGTATATAAGCTCTGGAAATATCACCTATCCTGGCAGGTAATATTACATTGGCAGACTGGCTTATGAATATGCTGCCAGTTATGAAGTTCATGCCCTGTCTATGACCTAAACGGCTCAGAATATGTTTATATCGGATTCCTCTTACCGGCCATGAGAACAGATAGATGAACATAGCCAGCACGATCATCGAGGGCGAGGCTGTACCCAGAGCCTGCCAGATATTATCGATACCAACTAATGTAAATATCAAAAAAAGCAGCATTAATGCAAGAATGAAGGTAAAGATTACCTTTTTCCGGCGTCCTGTTCGTAGAGCATTCAACTGCCACCAGAGCCTGAAGATCTGGCTCCCCATCCCGATAACATCCTTGACCAGGTCTACTTTTGTAGTTCCCCCATGTCGCCACCTGACCGGGAATTCCTTGACTTTATAACCGCCTCGCTGTGCCCTGACAAGAAGTTCAGTGTCCCAGAACCAGTGCATATCTTCCACAGAATCCATGATCTCCAAAAGAGAATCTCTTTTGAATGCCTTGAACCCGCATTGATGGTCATATAACTTTGAACCCAGCATGGTGCGGGTGATAAAATTAAAACCTTTTGATGCAAATCCCCGCTTTGCAGGTCGTTTTACATCACTGGATGGCATCATCCTGGAACCTGTTGAAAAATCATACCCTTCATACCTGATGGCATCGATTAATTCTTTCAGGTGCACCATGTCTGTGGCCAGATCCACATCTATATAGCACAATATCTCGCCCTGTGCAGATCTGAATGACCTAATGAGAGCCTTTCCCCTCCCTTGCCGCTGGTCGCTGTGAAGGTGAATAACATAGTCCAGTTCAGATGCCAGCTGTGATGCTATTTTATCTGTTCCGTCAGTACTACCATCTTCAGCTATAATTATCTCAAAAGATGCGGATATATTCTCCAGGGTTTCGGCTGTTTTGACAACTGTATCCCTGAGACGGTTTGCCTCGTTGTAGGCAGGTAATACTAATGATACTTCGACAGTAATAAGTATGAGTCTCCTGTTGTTTTTATGATCTTAAGGTAAGTTTGGTACACTTGATAATATTAAGATACTATAATCTTATGTTAATGGTCTATTCTTGGAAAGAAATTATTTGGATTTCCTATATCCATCATCACCTGCAAATTGTTGGATCAGGGAACGTATCTCTTCACTGAACCAGCCTTTTTTAATGTGCAGAAGATAGATTGGAAGTCTTTCCTTTAGTTCAAACCTTTTACCCACCATTCTCTTCAATTCAGCAACTGATGGCCATTCATGGTCAGGATTGATATGATCAATGGTCTCAGGTGATATCCCGCCCAGATCAGTGGCGCCGTGATTGATAAGTATCTCAGGCGAAACCAGGTTTGGTGGCACCTGGATGGCGATATCTGATGATAGGATATTTTTTGCCTGATCCACAGTCCAGATCAAATCTTCAATTTGGGGGGGTGAATGATCTGCCATTTTTGTACCAGGTTTTGGAGTGAAATTCTGGATAATGACTTCCTGGATGTGTCCATATTTGTGGTGTAATGAATTAATGACATTAAGAGAGTCAATACGATCTTCCCGGGTCTCGCCTATACCAATTAGCAGTCCTGTGGTGAATGGGATTTTTAATAGTCCTGCGTCTTCGATGGTTCGTATTCTGACTTGTGGCATTTTGCCAGGACTGCCATTGTGAGCATCAAGTGCGGCAGTGGTTTCCAGCATCAGGCCCATACTGGCGTTCAAAGGTTTTAGGATCTCAAGTTCTTCGTAAGTTAATATGCCGGGATTGCAATGGGGCAGCAGTCCGATATTAATCGCCATTCGACACAGGTCTGCCAGATATTCAATAGTGCTGTCATAACCGATCTGTCTGAGCCGGTTAAGATATCCTGTTTCAGTTTCAGGCTTTTCCCCGAAAGTAAAAAGAGCTTCGGTACAGCCACTCCCTGCACCCGCCAAAAGAATATCTTCCACATCCTCAGGGGATAAGATATAAGAATCCGGATGATCCGGGCTTCGTTTAAAACCACAATAGGCACAGCTATTATGGCACATGTTTGTAACAGGAATGAAAACATTCCTGGAAAATGTTATGATTCGCTTGGGGTGAAACATAGATATGAGTGAACTATTTGATGAAATTCTTACTAAATCTTTCGATCTGTTCTTTATTTCCGAGAATTGCCAGGGTTAATCCTTCAGTTAACCTCATATTGGGATCTATCTCAGACATGGTCTTATCCCCTTCTTGAATTCCTATTACTGTACAGCCTATAATGTTGCGCAGATCAAGTTCGGCAAGAGTCTTACCTATAATATGCGAGTAAGCGTTAATAGTATATTTTTTGATCTCAATACCTTCATACATTAATATTGTCTCATCTTTTATTGGAAGATCATGAGGTAATAATGCTATCCGGCCCAGCATCTGTCCAGAGACTATGGTCAATGATGCCACATAATCGGCACCAGCTTTATACATTTTATCAATTGATTGTATTTCATTAGCCCTTGCTAAAATTATTGCACCAGGATTTAATTTTCTGGTTAACAATATGCTAAAAATAATGTCTGAATCAGACTCTATTGTTGTAATAATAGTTGAAGCTGTTTCAACACCCGCTTTTTTAAGTGTAGATTCAGATGTAGCTTCACCGATTATGTAAAAAAATTCTTCATCCTGAAATACCTCTTTGTTATGGTCCACAACCACAAAAGAAACACCTGCAGTAATTAACCTCTTGACAATACTTCGCCCCACATCACCGTAACCCAGAATAATAATATGTTTTTCCAGAAAAACCTCAGTTTCATGCATTTTTATCACATTTTAATGTGTAAATCGTTTTAATCGTTTCAATTGTTCTTTATTTCCAACTGCCAGCAATATGGAGTTCCTTTTAATTACATCATAGGACTTTGGATTTAAGGATAATTCACCACTTTTCCATAGGCCTACGATGTTTGCACCTGTTAATTCCCGGATTCGGGACTCCATAAGGGTCTTCTTTAATAGTTGACTTCCAGGGTAAATTGGGAATTCTGCTATCTCAAGATCGTCCATGAAATGTGTACTGTTGGTAATCCTGTCAGTCAAGGGTGCTACAGCCTTTCGTCCTATAAATGAACCCAGCAAAGCCTTAGGAGATATTACCCTGTTAGCCCCGGCATACTTCAGGTAATCTATATTATTCTTGTTTTCTACAATTGCGATGATCTCTACCTGGGAAAATTCTCTTGCCGACAATACAATACTGGCATTTTTTTCATCACTTTTGTTAGCTATAAGCATTTTTGCTCTGTAAATACCTGCTGCCTCCTGGACATTTTCCTTGCTGGGGTCTCCAAAAATACATATTATCCCATCTTTTACCAGCTTTCTTATTTGGTGTTCATTATCATCAATCACAAGAAATGGCATGTTATGGTCTTCCAGTTCATGTACAAGGGATTCGACCATAGTATTGTAACCACAGATAATAATGTGATTTTCCTGTTTTTTTCGTACTTTTTCCGGCAATTCTCCTATGATTAAGGATTCTATCCATGGCATTACCACAAAGGGAAACAGCAGGGCAAATAACATTATGACTCCTGACAAACTCACTATGATCGTGAATATCTGTCCAATAGGTGAGGTAAATACAATATCACCAAAACCTACAGTGGTCATTGTCATAATAACAAAATATAATGACTGGATAAAGCTGATCATTTCTCCTTCATAAGTTTCTTTAATAAAAATTGCAATAAAGTCATAAGAAATAACCAGAATCAATAGAAGTACCAGATATTCCCTAATTGTCCAGGCATGTTTTTTTATTTCTATCATCTCCACTTCAAATTATATAATCTGGGGACTGTCATATAGTATCGATATATACTAATATAAAGTATTCTTTGGTTGTGTT
>JACUTQ010000073.1 GCA_014859725.1 Methanosarcinales archaeon
AGATATCATGGTGCTCAGCGGTTATAAAGTGTTCCAGAACTAAATTGCTGAGACAATAGTCCTCCCCATTGCAGGTTTGTTCGACTGGCAGGCTGGTGCCAGCTTTAAAGGTATCTGAAGATATCGAGATTTGTTCCATTAACGTCTCCTTTATTAGATTTCTAAAATATCATCAGTCGTCATCATTATCCAATATCCCTTACCCGCTTCCATATGTGCCAGATCGTTTCCAAAAGGTGCACTTGGATCGTACTTCTTCCAATGATCAGTATCGCTGGCATCATATGCCCAAACGATACTGTAATTGCCAGTGATTGAAGATAAAGCATCAGTAATTGGCTGACTTTCAAGTGAATTATACCCAATTAAGTTCCAGCCGTTCTTTAAGTTAATATCAGTTGATTCTGGCACTGTTCCACTGATGTTCAGAGCATTGTCAGAGGTCATCATAATCCTGTACCCTTTTCCAGCTTCCATATGTGCCAGGTCGTTTCCGAAGGGTGCAGATGGATCGTATTTCTTCCAGTAATCAGCAGTGTCGCTGGCATTATATGCCCAAATAATGCTGTAATCACCCATGATCGGAGACAGTACAAATGCAATGCTGGTTTCTTCGGGCATTAACGGTAAAGAAATTAGGTTCCAGCCAGTATATAGATCGATAGTAATGCCTGTTGCCACTACTTGAACAAATTTAGTTGTTGAGTTTGTGGTACTTGAATTATCTGTTATCGTTAGATTTACGTCGTAATCACCTTCTAAAGTGTAAGAGTGTGTTATTATCTTTTCTATCGTGGAAGTAATATTACCATCACCAAAGTCCCATTTATAATTCATTATAAATAATAAAAGACCAACAATACTCGAAGACACAATCGCAAAATAATGACCCCAGTTCACAGCGGCTACCTGACCAGTCAACCTCCAAATCCCGCATCTAGGTTGTCACTCTTGCCAAAAATGCAACAAATCTTAATAATGGAGATGTTTATGGAGATGTATGGGTGGCAGAATTAGATTTCATTATTGTAGGAGAAATTGCTACACCCAACTTCCAAAACAAGTACATTACAAGATTCGGAAGCTAAAGAAAACATTCACAGATTAGTCATATTTGGTATTGTAATTCTATTGTTCGCTATATATTTGCTTTGAGGGTCCGAAAAGAAGATAATCAGTCCATCATTTGATGGGTAAAACTGGCTCTTGCCTCTTCAATTTCATCAAATGATAATATAATATTTTCTTTTTCAGACAGTATGCTCAATACTGCACCTTTTGTTTTTCCAATTACTTTGCAGGGAATTCCTGAAAACATTTTTAATACTTTTTCTGGTTGTTTTGTAGAGATAACCATTCTGCCGTAGGATTCTGAAAAAAGACTTTCATCATCCCTGAGACCCATTCCGGAAATATCCACTTCAGCACCCACATAGTCCACCATTTCGCAGAGTGTGACTGCTAATCCGCCATTGGATACATCATGGGCAGCTGCTATGTAACCCGATTCTACAGCAGAGATGATATTGTTCACAATATTATCGATATTTTCAACCACATTAGGGGTGGCACCATTTTCATTCAAATCCATTAATGAATAATACTCACTTGCTCCCATTTCGGTCAGTGTCTCACCTATCAGGATAATGGTCTCACCAGTCTGCTGGAAGGTACTGCCAGGGATGTTATCCAGATCCTTTATGCATCCCACCATCCCGATGCTGGGTGTGGGTGCAATGGCAGTTCCGAATTCATCACTCTCGTTATAAAAGGATACATTCCCCCCGACGACAGGTATTTCCAGTGTCCGGGCTGCATCCCCCAGACCCAGACATGCCTGTTTGAACTGATGGTAGATCTCAGGTCTTTCCGGGTTCCCGAAGTTAAGACAATCCACCAGAGCAAGAGGACGGGCGCCAACTGCTGCCAGGTTCATGGCATTTTCGATTACTACTCCCGCGCCGCCGTTATACGGGTCAGCCTCCACCTGGGCAGGGTTGCAGCCGCAAGACATCGCAAGCCCCTGTTTTTCATCTATTATCCTCAGAACCCCGGCATCTCTGCCTGGTTTGACAACTGAACGCACCTGCACTTCATGGTCGTATTGGCGATATACCCATTCCTTTGAAGCAATATTAGGGGCTGAAAGTAACTTGAGGATGACGCTTTTGAGATCATCAGGCATTGGAGGGATTTCCATATTCCGCTCTTTTGTTGCAGGCTGGAGTGCCATTTCTGAAGTTGGAGCTCCTTCACACAGGAACAATATCGGGATATCTACTACTACGTCACCTTTATATTCCACCATATACTGGGTTTCACTGGTGAATTCACCTATTACATTGGCTGTAAGGTCATATTTGTCAGCTATTGCCAGGACCTCATCCACCTTTCCAGGTTCCACTTCAAAGAGCATTCGCTCCTGGGACTCAGAGATCATGATCTCATAGGGTGTCAGGGTCTCATCCCTGAGGTGCACCCTGTCAGCGATGATATGGAGACCCAGATTTCCTTTGGCTGCCATCTCACTGCTTGCTCCTGTCAGGCCAGCTGCACCCAGGTCCCTGCATGAGAGCACCAGTCCTTTATCCACAGCATCAAGAGTAGCTTCTATGAGCAGTTTCTCAGTGAATGGGTCACCTATCTGAACACTGTGTCTGTCTTCTGATTCTGATTCTTCGCTTAAGTCCCTTGAAGCAAATGATGCCCCGCCCAGACCGTCCCTGCCAGTGGATGAGCCCATGAGAATAACCTTATTGCCTGCCTTTTGGGCAGTGGCTGTTACGATCTTATCCTGGCGGGCCAGTCCTACACATACTACATTGACCAGAGGATTACCGCTGAAACTTTCATGGAAATATGCTTCACCATTTAGCACTGGTACGCCGATACAGTTCCCATACCCTGCAATTCCCATGATAACATGTTCAAAGAGATACCTGTTCTTTTCATCGTCCAGTGGTCCGAAATATAACGGGTCCATGAGTGCAATGGGACGCGCTCCCATTGATACAATATCCCGCACAATACCGCCAACACCTGTGGCTGCACCATTATAAGGGTCTACATAAGAAGGATGATTGTGGCTTTCCATGGCAAAGGCCAGTACCCAGCCCTCTTCCAGTCCGATAATAGCGGCATCGTCACCTGGACCGATAATCACCCGCTCCCCTGTGGTAGTAAAGGTCTTAAGTATAGAAGCGCTTGAACGGTAGGAGCAATGTTCACTCCAGAGATTCAAGAAACAACCCTGTTCCACTTCTGTAGGTTCTCTGCCAAGTCTTTCTGTAATTATCCTGTAATCGTGTTCTGGAAGCATATAATATCTCTCATTGCTTAGGATTTTTCAATTTTTTTATGGACCAGTTTCATAACATCATGCTGAGTTACCACACCCACTACCTTACCTTGCTCCACCACCATCACGGCCGGACTCTGCTCAAGCAGATGGGAGATGGTGTTAACAATAGTATCTTTGGATACTGTTGGGAATGAACTGCCCATGATTTCCTTTACCTTCATATTTGACAGTTTTTCAGTATCCCGCTCTGTCATGGAATGCACTACCATATCTGAGGATATACTGCCTACAGGCACTCCATTCTCGATAACAGGCACCTGGGAGAAACCCTCATTTTCCATGATATCTACTGCCTCTTCCACCGACGACTCTGGATGTGTCTGTATCACAGGGGTATGCATAATATCACTAGCCTTGATCCTCTGTTTTTCCATTACTAAAAACGCATCAAATATCTTTGTAAGGGTGGAAAGCCTGGGGTCTACATCCCCTGATTCGATCCTGGCTATCAGGGGCTGGCTTACGCCTGCAAGTCTGGCAAGTTCGTTCTGGGTAAGATTGAGATTGGTCCTTCGTTTCTTTAATTCTTCAGGCGTGGGTAGAAACATGGTATGTACACTCCTTTTATTTAGTGTACTTTAATAACTCATGGTAATATCATTGTTTTGATATTAATATTTGTCTGATTTAAGCGGTCAATTGACATTCAAGAAATAAGGATAATCTCGTATTTTCCGCCACCATAGAATATTAAAGTCTTCTCAAAACCCTACCATTATCATCTCAACAGTATTTGTAACATTTTTAGGAATTACAATTCCGTTAAAATATTAATATTCGTCTAAAATATATTAGATAAAATCAATTTAAAGTTATTCCTGCCCCAGAATAAAACTTTATGAACTTACTGAATCGGAACCCATTTCACTTTTCCACTGCTGATATGCCTCATACATCAATCTGTCCAGTTCTTCTGCTCTTTTAGGATCAGACGATTCTATATTACCATCAGAATCCACAACAGTAACAGTGATGCCAAATCGTTCAGCAGCTGCTTTATCTGCATCTGAGACCAGGCCGGTTTCATCGACCTCTGTGATCTGGTCCAGCATAATATTACCCAACGCATCCTGTGCAGTCATAGACTGCAATTGTTGTGTAAATGTATGAACGAGTTCCAGATTACCATCAACATTACTTGTATAGGTCTGGTACATATGTCGACTCTGCCTGTACCCAATATATATCTCAAGCAGGGTAACTCCTATCATGGAATTCTCGGCTTTGCCTACCACCAGGTCGCTCATGATCTTTTGATTACCGTCCTTAGTATGCTGGACAAGGAATCCCGTCTCTTTACCTTCCTCATTGGATATCTCAACCAACTTGAGCATGCATTGACCAATACTCATGCCCTTTGTGGGTATCACACGGTCAAAGTCCTCAATGGTCCTAGAGAATTTTCCATCCACGTATTTGCCCACACCTTCCCTATTCACAATGTCCAGAACCCTGGCGCCCTGAATGCCCCACATGTTTGATTTAATGCCGTACTCTTTTTCCTTTGCTAACAGCTCTGAAAGTCTTTCACCGGCATCTATATGCCGGCTGAGCCTGCGCCTTATCAGGACATCATCATCAGCAACAATCTCAATTTGCTTGGGCACTACACCTATCGATTGTGTGAGTTGTTTGATATCTTCATACAGCTTTTCTTCACCCATTTCCATAATATCAAAGATATGTTCTATGATGAAATTGAGTTTTTCCAGCATGGTCACATCTACGTAGGCTTGCCCGTCCTCATCAAAAATCGGAAGTTTGCGGTGCTCAACGATCTCTTTATCCATTTGTTCAAGACAATCCCGCCGTATCAGTACGACAGGCTGGGCAGAACGAGCACGCCCCTCATAAATAGCACCCACATTCTCATCAGCCATAGCAATGCTCAATGTAGTCTTACCGCCCCCTTGTGGACCTGTAAGATAAAGGATCGGGGTTTGTGCTAATTCTTTTTTAAGAATCTCTATAGCTTGTTCTTTTGAATATTCTGATGTATTAAAGACATCCAATGAAGGCACCTCATGGAATTGTTTGAATATATTACGTTTGAAGATTTTTAATATTAACGTAAGTAAGATATTGAAAAAGATGCAAGCTGTGCCAATAAGCACAGCTCACCACCTTTAATCAAAATCCATATCAGGCATACCGCCTGGGGGCATTCCACCTGGCATTCCACCTGATTTGCTGCTAGCTATGACATCATCTATCCTTAATATCATTACAGCCGCTTCAGTTGCAGAGTTGATTGCCTGGGTCTTAACCCGCAAAGGCTCGACCACACCTTCATTCCACATATCGATCACATCGCCTGTAAATACATTGAGGCCTGCAGATTTCACACCCTTTTCGTGTTGGCTGCGCATTTCCACCAGTTTATCGATGGGATCCAATCCTGCATTCTCAGCCAGGGTGCGGGGAATGACTTCGAGGGCTTCTGCAAAGGCAGTAACTGCTAATTGTTCCCTTCCTTTAAGGGTAGTTGCATACTCTTTCAGGCGCAGTGCCAGTTCAATTTCAGGTGAGCCGCCGCCTGCTACGATCAGTCCGTCCTCTATTACTACTCCAACAACTCTGGTGGCATCCTCGAATGCGGTCTCCACATTATCAACTACATGTTCGGTACCGCCTCTCAACACCACGGATACGGCCTTCGGATTCTTGCATTTTGTTACATAAATGGTGTCTGTGTTACCCACCTTGCGCTCCTCTACCAGACCGGCAAAGCCAAGGTCTGATTCAGATATCTCATTCATATTATTGACAATGGTGGAACCAGTAGCCCTGGCCATTTTCTCTATATCGCTTTTCAGGAATCTGCGAACTGCCAAAATACCTGCCTTTGCCAGATAATGCTGGGCCATGTCATCAATACCTTTCTGGCAGAACAGGACATTTGCACCGCTGGCGACGATAGTGTCAACCTTGTTTTTTAGCATCTTCTCTTCCTGGTCAAGGAATAACTGCAACTGATCAGGAGAAGTAATATTGATCTCTGCATCCATTTCAGTCTTCTGAAATTCCACAGCGGCATTGAGCAGCAGTATCTTTGCGTTTTCAACTGTTTTGGGCATGTTCTGGTGTACTCGCCCTTTGTCTATTACCATACCTTCCACCAGTTCAGAATCATCCACACTGGCGCCTACTTTCTTTTCCAGTTTAATGTTTTCCCGATCCACGACTTTGTGATCATCATCCATCTCAACTACTGATAAGACCGCTGCTACTGCCAACTTTGAGAGTTTCTCTTTTGCACTCTCGGCACCTTTACCAGTAATAGCAGTACCTGCTACTTTCAACAAAAGATCTTCATCGTCTTCAGTTACCGCCTTCGTCATTCCTTTGAGGATATCTTTGGCTTTATCACTGGCAATCCTGTAACCGGCTGCTATTATTGTAGGATGGATATTCATATCGAGTAGTTCTTCTGCTTTTTTCAGCAGTTCTCCTGCCAGCACTGCGGCTGACGTGGTACCGTCCCCTACTTCATCGTCCTGGGTCTTTGCCACTTCTACCACCATCTTGGCTGCCGGGTGCTCGATATCCATTTGCTTCAAGATCTGGGCACCATCATTGGTGATGACGATATCACCCATTGAGTCCACCAGCATCTTATCCATTCCTTTAGGTCCCAGGGTGGTGCGTACCGCATTTGCTACCGCTCTGGCTGCCATGATGTTACTATTCTGTGCTTCTTTCCCGCGGGAACGTTCAGTACCCTGGCGTAAAATGTATATTGGCTGTCCTCCTAATTGCCCTGCCATAAAAAATGATTCCTCCTATTGCTATTGATTATAATTATTTAAAGTCTATTTCACATGTTTGTACTTCTATATGAAGATTGTGGATGGTTTTCAAATTTACCTGTAGAAATAAATAATTTCAATGGTATCTATATGAATCATATGAAAGAAATCCATGTTATTTCACATTGTTTCCTGAATCCTGCTGCGCGGTTAAAAGGTCTGAAACCCTTACCACCTTTAGACCTTCCTGGTAATATCATCCAGCTCCCATGTCCCGAGGCTACCTATTCTGGTCTGAACCGGTGGGAAATTACCAGAGAACAGCTGAATTTTCCCAATTATAGACGGTTCTGTCGCAAAATATTCCAGCCCACAGCAGATATACTTCAGATGCTGTATCAGGCAGAATATACGATCACACTATTAGGAGTGAGGGGAAGTCCTTCGTGCGGAGTAATGAACACCAGTGAAGGATTTGAAGGCGGCCGCCTGGAAAAAAAGGATCATGTCCATATACAGGGTATGGGTATATTTTTTGAAGAAATCATTCAGGAATTGGAGAGCAGGGATATAGAATTCAATTTATATGAAAAATAAGGTAAAGAAAACCTTGCAATGCCCCATAATACCTTATATATTAATTCCCTTTTCTAATTAATCACTTCATCCTTGGATACTGTTCTGCTTATCAAAAAATGGAATTGTAGCTTCGGTGTACCAGGCTTGCAGGAATGTCAACATATGGTACTTTAAGAACACGCGTCCTGGGACTATTAAGAACAGAATGAACAACATCAATACTATAAACGCGATCATTAAATAGGGTATAAAGACTACTAAAAATAATAGATCACCCCATCCCAGACCAATTGCCCCTAAAACGAAATACAGTAAAGCACCTACTAAAGCTATGATTCCAAATACGATCAAAAAGAGGATCAATCCTGCAATTCCAATAATGATAGCTACTGCAATACCCAGTACGAACCTGACCAGCCAGTATACCAATATCTGTTTCCAATCTCCTCTGAATCTTGTAGCTATCTTCTTGAAGGCTGCTATGATACCCAGGTTATGATACATGGCCAGGGGTATGGAGAGATTGATAAATGACCCAATGATCCCGAAAATTATGGCAAATACAAGAAGAATAAGAATAACCCAGATAATGATCGAGAAAATAAATCCAATGCCAATATTTTCAGGCGAATTCAGTATGGGCAGCAGTATCGGAAGCATGCTCATCACTAACAGAACAATAAACGCCAGCATTAACAGTATTCTAATAATGAACAGATTAAATCCAGGTCTTAGATATTTCCTTGAATATTCCCAAAATCTCACCTGGTTTGTAACCAGGGAGTTTACAAATACAAATTCCATGATATTGGAAATGTATGAAAAAATAAGAATTAGAAGCAGGATCAAACCTATGATCAATAAAATTATCGTCAAATATTGATCAAGGAACTGGCTGATCTCACCAGGAAAATCGCTTATTGCAGGTGATTGATAATCTCCACCTTTAAAATTTCCACTATTAAATCCACCAGTATTGAAATTTGAAGGAGCATATCCACTTCCACCAATTAGGAAAATAATTATGCCCAGTTTCATCCATTTCCAGAAGCTGAAAGGTTCTATTAATGCCTTTTTGGTTTTTTCAAATGCATCATCCACAACATCGATGCTGTGCCAGCCCATGATAAGTAGAATACGACCTTCAGTATAAATAATTTCCTCAAACTTATATAAAATTGAACTGTAATGATAATCCGTTTATTACCAAATCTGATTCAGAATACTTTTTATTTGTTTAATTAAATTGTTCAAATCAGACATTTCTCATGAAATGTGGGGAATTTCATATTGGGGTAGTTAAATGAAAGTAACAATGAGCTTTATAGAACCAGAAAAACTAAGAATGATCAATGAGATTCAGGCTGCCAGAAAGGAATTTGATAAAATTGAAATGAATAAAACAATAAAGTCAATGCCTAATTAATTAATGGCTTAGGTTGTTTCTCTTCAGGTAGGACAGGGAGAAGCATGGTGTTTATTATGAGGGGGGATTCTATATTTTTTGCTCTTTCAATAAGCAGCTCTTTTCCATTCAGGGTAAGCCCGAAAAGTGGAATAGCTGTACCTACCTGAATGAGGGGTTTTACCAGTCCCCGAATATTTTCTGAAGCACAACCAGTGATTACATCTACCTGTTTTAACAATTCTGCTGCGTCGTGGCTGCATATTCCGGTAAGATGAGCAGCCATTATTGTTACTTCAATACCCAGTTTCTGTTTCATTTCCAGTATTCGAACAGCTGAATTCACATCCACGACCGATACAGCAATTCTGGTATAACCTTTAGATGCTGCCAGTTCCAGTCCTGCTGCCTGATCAATTCTGGCTGATTTTGGGTCCAATACATAACCTCCCCTCTCATGGATGGCCTCTATCACTTCAGAAATGGGCTCTGTTTCTATCAGTCCTGAAATCTGAGCGCCCATACCCTGGACCAGTTCGGGATTTGAAGTAACAACTGTTCCGGCTCCGTCGCATACTGTGACAGTGGAATCTATGAGGCCTCTACCTAGCGCTGTCATCATAATCTCAGATATACCAAAACTTGCGAACACTCCCAGATCCAAACGCCTGCCCGGCGTGAACATACCAAAATCCTTTATCCGCTGCTCCATGTTCCGGATAGCCGACTCTTTTGTAATTTCCTTGATCCCACTGGCTTTGTTCCAGAGGGGACACCAGGTTATTTTGGGCTGGCCAGCCTCAATTACCTTGCCGTCCTTTACCAGTACCCTGGTCATTCCCAGGATCTCCATGATATGGGGTATTTCTATCCCTCCTTAATATATCCAAGCAGTTCCATCAGGTCCTCGGCTTTTTTGTGAGATATATTATCTTTGATCCTGTCCAGCAGGATATCCAAATATTCATCTTCTAGACAACTCAGGCACTCATCACCCTGGAAAATAAGGTCTGCCAGATATTCCAGATCTGCCGTGGACAATGCATCAAGCCGTGATTTGAATTCCTGTCCCGAACTACTGAATCGCTTGCTTACTGGTGGTAATATGGAACGAAAAGCAGGAGGGAAATTATCAATATCCAGTTCAGGGACCATTTTTCTTAATAATTCCATATCCCGGGATGTAAGCTTTCGAGCCATACCATATACTCATGGAATATGGAAGATATAATTAATTCGGTTAAATTAATAGGAATCAGAAAATCTTCTTTGGATATTCTTCTTCTTCTTCTTCGAATTATTCTTCAGATTCGTCTGTATCTTCCATCTCCTTTGACATTTTATAATCGTCCCAGCCCATCCATGCCA
>JACUTQ010000074.1 GCA_014859725.1 Methanosarcinales archaeon
GGTTATATTATTTAATGTATCAACACATAACATGTGCGAACTTAACTTATACTTTACATAATTAAATAACTATATATTTACTTAAGTTCAACAAATATACACGAGGATAATTATGCGTGCAGAAGTATCAACTTTATTCGGATTGAACGTGTATACTGAAAAAGGCGTTTATATTGGCAAAGTCAATGATGTAGTTCTTGAACCAAACGAATCCAATATTTCGGGATTGGCTGTTGGAAAGATAAATCCGGAACTATTCGATGTTTCCAGCAAAGGCATTATTCTTCCATTTCGTTGGGTAATTGCAGTTGGAGATGTTATTCTTACAAGACAATTCTCCACTAAAATAATGAAAAAATCAGGTGAAGAAGAAAAAGATTCTGATTAATGCTTCATAACACTGATCTTAAAAAGCGAGAAATTTTCGCACAAATAAAAATTACCAATACTGCAATTGTAAGAATTGATGGCCGGAGTTTTGGCCAAGCTCTTCGTCAATTACAATTCAGTAAGCCTTATGATCTTAGTTTTGCAAAAGGAATGGCGGATTCCACAGTAACTTTTTTCAGAAAGAGTGGGATCAATCCATCTCTGGCTTACATATTTTCTGATGAGATAAATCTATTGTTCGTAAAGAACCTGCCGTTCAATGGCAGGCTTGAGAAAATCGATTCTGTCATTCCCAGTTTTTTTTCTTCAGCACTGGTTTTGGCCTTAGATTGCCGGGAACCCCTGTCCTTTGATTCAAGAGTTGCTATTATTGATACTGCTGATATTATGGAATACCTGAAATGGAGGCAGGAAGAGTGTTGGCGTAATCTTATGAGTTCATATGGATTTTATCTCTTAAAAAATGGCGGAATGACTGCAAAAGAAGCTGCTGATAAATTAAAAGGCTTAAAATCCGACCAGCTGCATGAACTTGCATGGGACCATGGAATCAATCTTGCTAAAACACCTGCATGGCAGCGTCGTGGGATACTGGTAAATAAAGAAAAAACCTTAGAATCAATTATCAATCCATTAACAGGTAAAGAGACTACAGAGCAGAAGTCAAGGATAATCCAGAACTGGGAGCTACCTCTTTTTAACAGTAAAGCAGGATCTCAACTGGTTGACAGTATCATAAGAAACTCTGAGGTTTAGAACGTATCTTCAGTGAATTCTTTGCAGCTGCGGTCTGTTTCATAAATATTTTTTTTGATTTTCGTGCAAAAACCATCATACATCGCGTTGTTTTTCCCCTTTACCTTAGTTGAAAAATACTTACAATCTACGCAAAAATACATATAGCATAGCTCCAAAATGTTTAGTATATAACGGTCTTTTTCAAAAAAATATATTCCATATTAACGTCTTCGTGTCGATTGTACAATTTGCATTACATGAAAACTGGCTGATCCAGTGACCATATCACTGCTGTAATATTCACAATAGATGTACTCTTCCATCCGTTCACATTTATCATGATACCTCTCTTGAAGCTCTTCTATTCTGGATTCTAACGCACAACAACCAGTATTAATTCGAGGGCATCTCGGTGGTAATATCAAATAAACTCCTCATTAATTTGATAACTTATTGAAAGATATAAAATTAACATGATTTTTGACGATATATAACTAACGCTTTAAAGAGACCGTTACAATTCGTGTTGGTGAATAAATTTAATAGTATTGACAGCCCTCAATAATATTAAGCTCCTGAAAAAGTGCAAACATATTTTATCAAACAGGACATAAAAAAGCTCAATGGATGCAAATCATCATTCGTTTCAAGATGAAACAATATTGTCTAAAACGCTTATCAAGATATTATCTTTAAACACGAAAAAATATCTAAGACCCCATTGCGGGATATTATTTTCAGGTGGGGTGGATAGTTCACTTGTAGCATTTTTATCCACTAAATATTTACCGGATATAGAGTTAATTACCGTGGGTTTTAAAGACTCTAATGATGTCAAATGGGTTGATACTGCTGCAGGGTTATTGGGTCTCAGGAATAACCTCCATATCAAAATAATTGATCTTGATGAAATGGAATCTATCATCCCTCGTATAATAAATGTGCTAAAAACAGCTGACCCAATGACAATTTCTCTTGGAATACCTTTGTATATTGCCTGTTCAGAGGCAAAGAAGAATAACATAGATCTGTTGTTGGCCGGGCAGGGTGCGGATGAACTTTTTGGAGGATATCAAAGATACAGGGAAATTGCCATAAGAGGTATGGATGCTTTGCAGGATGCCATAACTGCTGATGTAGAAAGGCTTCCTGTGCGGGACATTAAGCGGGATAATACTATTGCCAGGGCGGCAGGCGTGGAACTGGCTGCACCTTATCTGGAATCCGAAGTAATTGAATTTGGCCTGTCCATTCCACCTGATCTTAAGGTGAGGGAATTAAACGGAGAATTGGCAGGTAAATATATTCTACGTAAAGCGGCTGAAACGGTAATTCCAGGTGAGATCGCATGGAGAAACAAGAAAGCACTTCAATATGGGAGTGGTGTTTGGGGAGCACTGGGAAAACTTGCCAGGACGGCCGGGTTTAAGAAACAAGACAAAGGCTATATAAGAAAATATCTTTATTCGGTGGCAGAGGAAAATAGGATAGAACTGGATGTAACATCATGATCACTACCAAGGACGTGGAACATATGGGCTGGCTTTCAAGGCTTAAGATCGAAGAGGAGAAGCTTGAAGGGTATGCAGGGCAGTTGAATTCGGTACTGGATTATTTCGGCCAGCTGGATGAAGTGGACACTGAAGGGATTGAGCCTACTTATCATGTGCTTGAAATGAACAATGTATTCAGGGAAGATGAGATTACTGAATGCCTTACCCAGGATCAGGCAATTGATAATGCCCCTAAAACCCAGGACGGCTATTTCAAGGCTCCCAGGATCATATGAGGTGAATGCTTTGATCACAGTATCCCAGACCCTTCAAGCTATTCAGGATTCTTCGGCAGAAGAGGTGGTGGACAAATGCCTGGAACGTATCGAGGGTAGTAAATATAACGCTATTATTAAGGTTACCAGGGACGAGGCCCTGGAAGCTGCCAGGAATGTAAACGGCGGTCCGCTGGCAGGCGTACCTATCGCCATCAAGGATAACATATCAACCATAGGCATGGAAACCACCTGTGGGTCCAGGATCCTGTCAGGTTATATCCCGCCCTATGATGCCCATGTGATAGAGCGGCTAAAGGAAGCCGGGGCCATCATTGTGGGCAAGGCCAATATGGATGAGTTTGCCATGGGTACATCCACTGAAAGCAGTTGTTATGGTCCTACGCTTAACCCATGGGAAACTGAGTGTGTACCTGGCGGTTCATCTGGCGGTAGTGCTGCCACCGTGGCTGCAGGCGAGGTACCTTTGGCCCTCGGTTCAGATACTGGTGGTTCAGTCAGATGCCCTGCATCCTTTTGCGGGGTGGTAGGATTGAAACCCACATATGGCCTAATCTCCAGATACGGCTTGATTTCATATGCCAACAGTCTGGAGCAGATCGGGCCTATTGCTTCAAATGTTGAGGATATGACCTTGTTATTTAATTTGATAGCAGGTCATGACCCCCGGGATTCCACGTCTGTTCCCGGAGAAAAGGATTATACTAAAGCCCTGGTGAATGATGTGAAGGGTCTCAAGATCGGCGTACCAAAGGAATATTTTGGTGAAGGTACGGAGCCGGCCGTGGAGCGCAGTGTCTGGGAGGCAGTGCATACACTGGAATCCTTGGGAGCATCCTGGAAGGAAGTTGTGATGCCCCATACAAAATATGCATTGGCTGCCTACTATGTCATTGCCATGAGTGAAGCATCTTCAAACCTGGCCCGGTTCGATGGGATGAGGTACGGGCTGCGCCTCGAAAAAGACCATGACTGGCATACCACATACAGTGAGATCAGGGCAGCTGGTTTTGGCGAAGAGGTGAAGCGAAGGATCCTGTTGGGGACCTATGCGCTGTCAGCCGGATACATGGATAAGTACTATCTCAAAGCCCTGAAGGTCAGGACACTGGTCAAGCAGGATTTTGAGAGGGCATTGAAAGATACGGATGTACTGATCGCGCCAACCATGCCCGCCCCGGCATTCAAACTGGGTGAAAAGATCAGCGACCCTTTGACTCTGTACCTGGCAGATGTGAACACAGTCCCAATAAATCTTGCAGGTGTTCCTTCAATATCACTACCGTGCGGTTTTTCAGATGGTCTCCCGATAGGACTGCAGATCATTGGGCGGCATTTTGATGAAGAGACTGTGCTTCGGACGGCATATACCTTTGAACAAAATACTGATTTTCATACCAGGAGCCCGGAGGTGGCATGAATGCCTGAAGAAAGCCTGAAATTGCGTCCCTATCAGGACGAGACCGGTGTCATGATCGGACTTGAGATACATGTGCAGTTGAACAAATTAAATACCAAGATCTTTTGTGGATGTTCTCTTGATTACCATGATGACGGGCCCAATACCCACACATGTCCTGTATGCCTGGGACTGCCAGGATCACTACCTGTGATAAACCGCAAAGCAGTGGAATATTCCATCAAAGTGGGCCTTGCCCTGAACTGTTCGATCCAGGAGCATACCCAATTCTACAGGAAGAATTATTATTACCCTGATCTTCCCAAGGGGTTCCAGATCACCCAGTATGATTATCCCATCACATCCAATGGTAATATTATGATCGAGGGTGAGGACGGCGAAGTCCGCATCCGTATCAACAGAGCTCATATGGAGGAGGACCCGGGGCGACTGGTGCATGAAGGGGGCAGCATAGAACGCTCCAAATATACGTTTATCGATTACAACCGCAGCGGTGTAGCACTTTTAGAAATAGTAACAGAACCTGATCTCAGAAGTCCAAAGGAGGCAAGACGGTTCCTGGATAAACTGCGAAACATTCTGGAATACCTGGATGTGTCTGATACTACACTGGAAGGTTCAATGAGGGTGGATGCAAATATTTCCCTGGCCGGTGGCAGCCGCGCAGAGGTTAAGAATATCAGCAGTCACAAAGGAGCTGAGCGAGCTCTGTTATTCGAGATCGTGCGGCAGAAGAACATGCTGAGGCGGGGCGGTACTGTAGTTCAGGAGACCCGGCATTTTGATGAAGCAAGGGGTGTGACCGTAAGTCTGCGGACCAAGGAGGAGGCCCATGATTACAGGTACTTCCCCGAAGCTGATCTGGTACCGCTCAGGGTGGCTGATTGGGGGCCTGAGATCGCTAAAACCCTGCCTGAGCTGCCAGATGCCAGAAGACAGCGGTTCATATCTACCTATCATATTACTGATGATCATGCAAAGAGCCTGACCTCTGAGAAGAAGGTGGCTGACTTCTATGAGAAAGTAGCAGGCCGGGTTGACCCAAAACTGGCAGCAGTATGGACCGCAGATGTACTTAAAGGTGAACTGAATTACCGTGATATTGGTATTGATGCCTTTAAGACTGAAGATATAGTCCAACTAGTGAGTCTGCTTTCTGAGGATAAGATCACTGAGCAGAGCGGCATTCAGATCATCCGAACCATTCTGAATGAAGGGGGCAGTCCGGATAATATAATTGAGGCAGAAGGTCTACTGAAGGCTGAAGGGGATATAGTAACCAATGCGGTCGAAGAAGCTATTTCCGAGAACCCACAACCTGTAGCTGATTATCAGAACGGCAAACCAGAAGCATTGAACTTCGTAGTGGGACAGGTAATGAAGAAGACCAAGGGCAGGGCCGATGCAAAATTGGTACGCGAATTGATCTTGCAGAAGATTTAAATTATATTACTGCAGTATAGGAAATCATCATCCGACCTACAAACATATAAATTACATAGGCCATATTAATATAGCAAAAGTTATATAAATATTAAGGGGTTTTACACAAACATGAAAGAAGAACGATGGGGCAATATAGGTTCCAAATCTGCACACCTTACAAGCGTGCATCCCTGCTATAATGAGAAGATGCATTTCAAGACTGCCCGAATTCATCTACCTGTTGCTCCAAAATGCAATATTCAGTGCGGGTACTGTATTCGTAAGATCGATAAGTGCGAACACAGGCCTGGTGTGTCCAGCGGTGTTATTAAACCACAAGAGGCACTGGAGCGGGTGGACAAGTATGTTAAAGAGATGGAGAATTTAAAGGTTGTAGGTATTGCAGGTCCTGCCGAGGCTTTGGCTAATGAGGAGACGTTTGAGACCCTGCGGTTGGTCCATGAGAAATATCCTGACCTGATCAAATGTATTGCAACTAACGGTTTACTTCTAAGTGAAAGGGTTGACGACCTGAAGGCTGTTGGTGTAACCAGTGTGACCGTGACTGTGAATGCTGTGAATCCCGAGACTGCTGCCAAGATATACCATTGGGTGCGGTACCACGATAAGACCTATAAGGGTCTGGAAGCTGCAGAACTGCTGGTTAAAAAGCAGTGGGAAGGCATTAAAGCTGCTACTGAGGCTGGGCTGCTTGTTAAAACAAATACGGTATTACTGCCTGAGATCAATATGGAAGAGATCGAGGAAATTGCCAAAAAGGCTGCTGGATATGGTGTTGCCATCATGAATATCATTCCCCTGATTCCGTTATACGATTTTGAGCTTAGCGAACCACCATCATGCGAGGATCTGAATCTGGTGCGTACCCTGGCTGAGGAATATTTACCCCAGTTCAGGCTGTGCCAGCAGTGCAGAGCTGATGCGGTGGGCGTACCAGGTGAGGAACCGTGCGGGTCTCCGGTGCAGAAGCGGGCGCAGAGTGAGTATTTCCACGGGTGAATTAAGAGAGGGAAATAATACCGGAAATTATTTCGTGCTTATGAAGGCGATGGAATCCGTATCAACTTCTTTAGAATTTGGATAAATATAAGATAGGCTTATATGTCTCTGATGTCTAAAATATAAGAAGTTGATTTTATAAAATTCTAAAAGGGGGTTTAATAATGGAATTCAAAAAGGGATTAATTTCTGGGATTATAGCAGCAATAGTATTGATGTTAATTTTCTTTATCATAAATATGGTCACCAAAACAGGCGAATGGTACAGCACAACGTTTCCCGAAATGATGACCGCCGAAGCAATGTGGACCGGGGCACTTTCCATATTGTTGACAGGAATATTTATGGGGCTGATTTATTCAGTTATAAATAGTGCGGTTCCAGGGATGGGAATGAGAAAAGGATTAAACTATGGTTTCATGGTGTGGTTGCTTGCAGGAGTTATGTGGCCAATTATGATGATCGCCTTTGCTCCTTTTAACGTCTGGATAATAGAATTGATAAGCGGATTAATTAGTTATTCAATTACAGGGGTAGTAATAGCAGTCATTTACGAAAAACTATAGAAATTTATTGAAATTATTAGCCTTTCATGATAATCCATTGCGTCATGAGGGAAAGTTCGCCAGCTACGTTGAGATGAGGAGTCCGGAAGATGCAGAACTAGCAGTAAAAAATGTTATAAGCATCCCCTCGTGCTTCAAATTTTTTGAGATGATCGCTGAAGACAGTATTAAAATGATGCACTTAAAACAAATGAGACTATATCAGTGATTCTATTTTCGTGAATTTTCTGAAAAACAGGGTTATTCCCGGTCGTAATCCCCATTTATAGAATACCATTATCATCCATCCAGCAATAGATAAGCGATTACTTTGAAAAACACCAACAAAGCCCAGCTTATCGAAGGACCTGTTGGGAAAATACTCTTCAATATGACTGTACCCATGATCTTTGGCATGGTCGGCATGGTCGCATTCAATCTGGTCGATACCTTTTTTGTCGGGCAGCTGGGCACTGAGGAACTGGCAGCATTGAGCTTTACTTTTCCAATAATAATGGTCATTGGCAGCCTGGCAATGGGTATCGGTGTCGGCTCTTCTGTCGTCATCTCAAAAGCCATCGGGCGAGGGGATCATCACATGGTACAGCGGCTGACAACTGACAGCCTGATCCTATCGCTTATAATGGTCGCATTCTTTGTGCTCGTCGGGATGTTGACAATTGATCCACTGTTCAGGCTCCTGGGAGCAACACCAGAGATAGTACCCCTGATCAGGGAATACATGGTGATCTGGTATCCTGGCGTGCTCTTTCTCATTATCCCGATGGTGGGGAACAATGCCATTCGCGCAACCGGGGATACCAAGACCCCAAGCGCCATAATGCTGGTGGCAGTAGTCGTTAATATTGTGCTTGACCCTATATTGATATTCGGGCTTGGCCCCTTTCCCATGCTTGGACTGACAGGAGCAGCCATTGCCACGGTATTTGCACGGGCAATCACATTAATTGTCGCGATATGGGTGCTCTACTATCGGGACAGGATGATAACCTTTGATATACCTCCCCTAAAAACTATTATCGATTCATGGAAAAGCATTATGTACATAGGGCTGCCAGTTGCTGCAACCAGACTGCTGTCCCCCATTGCCATGGGTGTTATCATTGCTCTTATTGCAACGTACGGGCACGAGGCCGTAGCAGCTTTTGGTGTGGGTATCCGCATCGAGTTTTTAGCCATGACCGTGATCTTTGCATTGTCAACGGTAATCGGGCCATTTGTGGGGCAGAATTTGGGGGCTGCCCGGTACGATCGGGTGCAACTGGGGGTCAAATACAGCAATGGTTTTTCACTTATCTGGGGCGTGGTAATGTTTGCTCTTCTGGCAGTAACAGCCAGGCCGGTCGCTTCGATATTCAATGATGACCCTGTGGTCATATCTATTATCTTGCTCTATCTGTGGATCGTTCCAATTGGGTATGCGTTATTTGGTGTGTTCCAGATATCGACCATCACGTTGAATGTGCTGAATAAACCTGTTCCAGCTGCAATCCTTATGGTGATCCAGATGTTCGTTTTGTATATTCCCCTGGCTTATGTGGGGTCATACCTGTTCGGGTTGACAGGAATCTTTGGTGCAATAGTGCTGGCATATTCCCTGACTGGAATGGCCTCTCATTTCGTGCTTAAAAGAGTCCTTAATAGGGTGACGAGGCCGGATCGATCCTGATAGGGAATAAGTGGAGGTGTCTGGTAAGGCGAAAAAGGTAGGCGAAGATATTAATCAGATGGTTCCATTTGCTCTTGTACCTGCCCTGATTTTATGCTTATGATCGCCTCTTTTACAATATTTCCCGGGTTTTCTTTAAAAGGTAAATCACTTACTCGCGTCCCAGGGTCAATATCATCAGGAAGCCCGAGTTCAGCAATCAGGTAATCATACGGGATATCGTATTCAATCGAGGCGGACTCAAGCGTCTTTCGTCCCATATTCTCAAATACCAGTCCCTCGTCACCACCTGATACATCCTTAACACTTTCAGGTTCGGAATAATCCATTGCAAATGTGAACAAAACAGATAATAGCAAGAATATCCCAATAATTAGCACTGCGTATCTTTGCCGTTTCATAGTTTGACCTCCAGTGCATCAGCGGGACATTCTTCAATGCAATCAAGACAATTTGTGCATTCCGTTTTTGGAATTCTCACAACAGGGTCAATTCCTAACTGGCATGCCTTTTTACATTTGCCGCAAACGATACACAGGTCACTATTAAGTTTTACTGAAGTGGGTGATATGCGTGCGATAACTGCGGTGTATGCGCCAAGTGGACACAGGTATCTGCAAAAAGATCTGGGTATTACGATACCGCCGATTAAAACAACCCCAAGTATCAATAGCGGGAGTAATGCGCCGCTCTCAGGTCTCTCCAGTAGGTATAGGGCTCTTGCAGGACAAAAATCCCTGAATATGTACGCTCCAATCCCTGCTGTGATTAGAATAAGTCCTATGAAAATGATATATTTTAGATATTTCAGTGTGCTATCGACATTCTCTGGCGGGTTCCATATAATATTTAACTTCGCCCCGATTAAGTTAAGGTATTCAAAAATGGCTCCAAACGGGCATATCCATCCGCAAAACCCCCGGCCAAATGCCAATGTGGTAACAGTGAGTGCCAAAAGCACAGCAATATTACCTGCATTTATCTTTGCAACATCTTCGCCACTTAATAGTAAAACAGATGCCTGAAGTGCACTTTCCGGACAATAATGGCATAAGAACGTGCTGATGCCTGAAAGATGTTGAAGTGACCAGTTCAGTGTCAGTGCCACAAATGCTGTTAGTACTAAGATTCTAATGTGTTTGTTTTTCATACCCATTCCCATTTTATCTATATATGTTAAAATATGTGAATGGGGAATTAAAGTGGCCTTTATATTTATTTATTTGTTTGTATGCTTTTTAAAATAGCATGCATAACTGTGATGTTATACAATGTTTTAATACAATTAATCAAGCTTGAATAAATATCAGGCCATTGGGCATATTTTCTATAAATGGTGTTCAGAATTAAATATAACTCACCGC
>JACUTQ010000075.1 GCA_014859725.1 Methanosarcinales archaeon
ACAGGTGCACACTGTAACATAAATCTGAATATCTACTTATATTTGCAGGCAAATTCATTGCATAAACTTATACCAGACATTCATATTCTCAATATTTCCTGAGATATTAGTATTGTTTAGTAATGTACCGGTGTATGAATATCCTGATTTACTAAATAAGATATTTATTCCATATGAAATAGCCCGTGCAATTGTGTAAGTCACTCTTACATTTTTCGTTTGCATTTCATTTTCCATACATTGCAAAAGATATGATGCAAATCCCCGACCTCGATACTCAGGCAAAGTAGCAAAATCAGTCATTTCTGCATTTTGTGACTTGATATCCATTTCAGAAGATGATAATGAAACAATTTCATCATCTTTCCATATACCAAAATAGACTATATTTTCTTTCATTGTTTTTTCAATATAATTAATATCGTGTATGGGAAATGGATATGTTTCAAATACATTTTTATAAATATCGACTATTTTGTTTGCATCTGATCTTTCACAGATCTTATAATAACATTCAGACGAAATCTCACTATTTATCGGACTTTGAGCTTTTGATAGTGCCATATTGACGATTTTCTCAATCTTAGCATCTTTTTCATCCTGATTTGATAATTCATATCGATATTTGCTCATAAAAAAGACATTCTTGCTGCCATTAAAAAAATCCGGGATATGAGCTTCAACAATATACCCATTGTCCATGAAAACATCTTTTGCAAAGGCTGGAACCTTAGCTATTATCTTAGAATAATCCTCAGAAGATGCCAATTTTTCCAGATCATATATTAGATTTGGTATGTCATCATTAATTAATTTCATCAGATATATACGATCATTAAATTTCCCGTGTTGAATGATGGACTTACCAATGTTTGTAATCAGATCATTCATCTTCTCTTCTTCCCATACGTTCAGTATTTTCAGGAACAAGACTTTCAGTCTGATCAAAATCTGATAATAACTTTCCAATACCAATAAATTTATACTCATCAGCAGGTTCAAGCTTCAATTGTAATTTACAATTATCACAATCTCTATCACAAAAAATAGGCGTGTATTCATCTGGTTCTTTGTATGCGGTAATAACTCCCTCATAATTCCGTAAAATTACTTTATTTGTCGACCATGAGATCAAATAGTTAGGCATTACCGGGATCTTGCCACCTCCGCCAGGTGCATCAATTACATAAGTAGGAACAGCAAAGCCACTTGTATGTCCTATCAGGCTTTCAATAATCTCAATACCTTTACCCACTGGTGTACGAAAATGAGATAGACCTTCGGACAGATCGCATTGATAGAGATAATATGGTCTGACTCTATTTTGAACAAGTTTATGCACCAATCTTTTCATTATCCTTGGACAATCATTTACTCCAGATAACAAGACTGTTTGATTGCCAAGAGGTATTCCTGCATCAGCAAGTTTCCTCAGTGCTTCTGAAGAAGAATGTGTGATTTCCCTTGGATGATTAAAATGTGTGTTTATCCACAATGGATGATGTTTCTTTAATATTTCGACTAATTCATCAGTTATACGATATGGCAATACGACAGGCATTCTTGTACCAATTCGTACAATCTCAACGTGGGGAATTGCATTTAAGTCTGTGAGAATCCAATCAAGATATTCATCAGATAACATTAAAGGATCTCCACCTGACAATAGAACATCCCGCACAGAAGGAGTATTTCGAATATATTCTATTCCCTTTAAGATCTCATTTTTGTCAGGAATGGAGTCTTTATCCCCAACTTTTCTTTTTCTTGTGCAATGTCGGCAATACATAGAACATACATTACTAATATGGAATAATGCTCTGTCAGGATACCTATGCGTAATTCCTGGAACTGGGCTATCTTTATCTTCACCTAAAGGATCGTTTGTTTCACATTTGCTAATATTTAGCTCTGACGGAGATGGAAATGATTGTTTAAAAATAGGATCATTTTCATAATCATCTGTATCAATCAATGATAAGTAATAAGGCGTGATTGATATTGGGAATTTTTTTATAGTTTCATCAAATTGTTTTCTTAAATTTTGATCGAATTCTATGTCAAGTAGGTTCTCAAAAGTTGCAATATCTTTAATGGAATGCTTGATTTGCCACCCCCAGCTTTTCCAGTTTGAAATTGAAGCATCTGGATTTATGTTTTCTGCGATTTGTTTTTGATTTTTATTGTAAATTGGCATGAATTTATTCTCATTTAGAATGTTTATAACTAGGATCTAATAGTTTTATAATTTTTATAAAATAAAAATTGTTAAACCTCTTTTTCCAAAATCTGGTCTTTTTATCACGTGTTTCTAGTTTGCATGCATATATACTTTCCTGTTGGGTGTAAAATTTAAAAATAAGTAATTGTGTTTTTTTAATCAAACTTCGCAATTATATCAGATTAATTTTATTTGATTTATTGTACATTTTGGCGCCACAAAAGTAAGTAACCCCCTATCTTTCGTATTAATCCTGAACCATCGAGCATCATTAAGATGCCTCGGATTTGAGCGTTAGCGGAATCCGGGGAGCTTCACTGAATTGTATAAAATTCAATCCCGTTTTGAACAATTTTCTCATATGCTGCACTTTTGTTAACTCAGTGCCGACAATCTCTTTTACAGGTATTTTCAGGCCAAAATTTTTTCTTAAATTCCCGGTTCCCAGACTCCGGTAACCTTACCACTTAAAGCCAACCTGCCCATACTTCTTTTCACGTCCCTGCTCACTGGAGAAGGCGCACCATCCTCTAACGGCGTTCCAGGTAGCGGTGTGAAATAATGGGAATGAATGCGACCGTTATTATCAACAATCCATTTTATCAAATCCAATGTATCTTTCTGATCATCCGGGGTCTCGCCGGGTAGCCCAAATATAACATCAATAATGGGTGTAAGTTTATATTCCAGACATAACTGTATCGCATTTTTTACTTCATCCACTCCATGCCCCCTGCCAATCTGATCAAGCACATCCTGGCTGCCGCTCTGCGCACCCAGGCTTAAGGATGTATTATGGCAGTATTGTTTTACCAGTCTAAGCATCTCCTCGGTCACGAATTCAGGCCTGACCTCTGAGGGAAATGTACCGAAAAATATCCTGCGCCCTTCCGGAATAGCTTCCAGCAGCGCCTCTACTTTATCCGGCTCCGGACATATACCATTTGAACCGTATGCAAAAGCATTGGGAGATACAAACCTCACATCCCGCATCATACCCGCATATTTTGCCACCATTTCGGGATGGCGGTGACGCATTCTGTGTCCGAACAGCCTGGGGGTCTGGCAGTAACCGCACTTGTGGGGGCATCCCCTGCTGATCTCTATGGCACCCATAAGGAGGTTGTTGCAGAAAGGTGGGTATCTATCAAGGTCTACATCAGGTCTTTTTCCTGTGTATATACAGTCTCTCACCTTAAGATATGCAATGCCTTCCACATCAATGGGATTTCCTTCCCTGATGCTTCTGATAAGTTCGGGAAGAGTTTCCTCTCCCTCCCCTATCACCACGTAATCGAAAAATTCCAGGCACTCTTTTGGCCTTACTGAGGGGTGTGGACCGCCTGCTATGAATATAGAATCTGTGGACGCATCTTTTATTTCCCTGAATACCTCATCTGCCTGTGCAGTTGCAAAGCTGTAGACCATTATCCCGTCAGTTGGCTGTTCCACCAGCTGTGCTCCATCAATAAGCGGCATCAGGGCTGCCAGGCTGTTCCGGTTCTTCTTATTCCACTTAAAATTCACATTCAAGGCATATACCCCTACATCTGGATAGGTGAAAGGGTCACACACAAAAGGCCAGCTGCAAAAACCAGGATTCCCAACATCTTTCTTGAGCTGCCGATCTCATCAGCATCATCCAGGGGTTCAGGATGTCCACCGGTTGCGAACAGCATAATAAACAATCCCCAGAATATCCACATGGCACCATTTTGATGCATAATATCATATACGAAAAATCCAATTGACAGCAGAATGAATGGCATTATCCTGGAAACAAGATCAGCTTTTGGACCCAGTATAGCCCATAACACATGTCCGCCGTCCAATTGACCGGCAGGGATAAGGTTCAGTGCAGTTACTAGCATTCCAACCCAGCCAGCAAAGGCCACGGGATGAATGATAATGTCTTCTCCTATGCCTCCCAGCAGGCTGCCGATAAATAAAAAAAGGGGAGGCAATGAAAGGTTGAGGAACATGCCATTTTCAGGCACTGCCAGTATTACTGGAGGAAGAGATAGCCCGATTGCTGTGACCACAATAGAAGCTATCAGGCCTACAACCGGCCCGGCCACACCTACATCGAACAATGCTTTCCGACTGGGGATTGGACCTTTATTTTTGATAACAGCACCCATGGTGCCTACGATACTGGGAAAAGGGATGAAATAAGGAAGCGACGTTTTCATGCCGTGGATCTTTGCCACAAAATAATGGCCCATCTCATGGGAGCCTAACACGAACATAATAGCAAGAGTGAAAGGAAGGCCTTTTATTATATCAATTGGATTAGAAAAAGGATGTCCTCCGAACATGAACAACGATCCCACGAACATAGTTGTGAAAAATGTAATTGAAGCCAACACCACATTGATCCAGATCCGCTCTTTTTGTTCTACAATTGGACTGACGACCAAGACATTTTCACCCAGTTCATAGCTCATCTGAACATCGTAACCCATATTGTTCAAAGGAACCCATAATCGTTTCAAAATATCTTTTGGTTCGTTTTTAAGATGTCCGTATAGAAAATGAACTCCATCTTCGTACACATATTCATATATTTTGAAATCCGGCACTTCTGATTTTATTATCTCAATAATGGCATCATCAGAGTCTGGTGGAATGTTTTGTTCAGAATCATTCATAATATCGTAATAACCCCTTTTGTACCATCAACCCTGACAAGATCGCCGTTTTTAATCGTTTCAATTGGATCTGGGTCAGTACTATCAACCATTGGAATATCTGATATAATAGCTCCCACAACAACAATAGGTTCAGCAGACCTGTTTATAATAGCTGCCGGGGCTACATTGTTCTTTTTCAACTGGTACATAACATAAGACCCAACAGTTGAACCTTTCCCCTGCGGAAACACCAGGACCTTACCACTCAGGCATTTACCTTCGAGTTCATGCCCATCCTCCACGACTATTCCGGTAACGGGATCAACACTGCCCAAAAATGATATGGACTTTGATGTTACAAGGGCAACTCCCTCAGCACAACCCCGTGAGATCGGTCTTCCCATCAGGACTTTAATTGTTATCTCCTCCACTCAAACAATCGTTGATAGTAGCAAGCCTTGAACCGACACCGCACATACCCGGAATATAATTCAGGGCTTTCCCTGAATCGGTAAGTACACATCCAAACCTGTCTGTAGCAGGCGAAACCACCATGCAGGTATCCACTATCACCTTAGCGCCACTAGACTCAATTTTATTGACAAGATCCGGATTTGCATCCCGGACATTTCTTGAGGTGCATATCCACACTTCCCTGTCAAGGTTTTTCCCTTCAAGTAGTCTGGCAACCTGTTCCAATTCGTCAGCAGAATAATGGGGACAACCCAGTGCAGCCAGATCAGGTTCATCCTGACAGCCTTTACCAAATACCTCATCGATCTGTTCTCTATCAATAATTATGGTTTCTTTTGTTTTCTGATACAAACTTGCTTCAGGCGTTACATCCTGGACATGATATAATGCCACAGCACCTGATGCTGCCATGGCCGCACCCAGGGCCTTTAATTCATTATTTGACGGCCGGGATGCAAGTTTAAATAATGGTATACCAGATCCTACCAGGGATCCCACCAGATGTCCCAGTGCCCCATAATCAGCACCTTCAAGCCGGTATTCCACTTTAACAGTTACTTCAGGCACCCTATTCTCATCCAAATGGTATCCATAATTTGGAGTTTTTCCGATCAAAGCAGCAGATAATGCGGAAGGGCCGCCCTCGCGATTGGTCCTGGCCCCTATTACAGAGTTTGCATAGGATACGGCCGAGCTTTCACTCCAGGCCAGATGATCCCCAAAGGAGGCCAACGTATTATCAATATGATATGGCGTACACGTGCATTCACACCTTACACCAAGGCGCCGATATGCTTCGATGATCTGAATTTGTTTGGACGCAAATTCCTCATCGATTCCCATTTCCTGCCACCTGGACAGGTCCATACCAGCCGGATTTAAAATTGACGGCACCACTACCGTACCTTCGATATCTGATATCCATTCAAAACCGGCATCACCTATGGTTTTGTAACTCACACCTGCAATCTGGGCGCTTTTTATAGGAATTAAAAAATCTGCACCATAGATATCACCCAGAGCAGTAAGTATCTCCATAGCTTTCTGGAGTGTTGGGCCTTGCTCTCCTTCCAGGATCGTTTCTTCTTCCCGGGTTAAGTGCAAGCTTTCAATCCTCCCAGATATCTGCCCGTTTAAACTTCCACTCTTCTCCAAGTGTCATGGTGGCATCCAGGCCCATTTTTGCTGTATTTCCATTTGGTGAGCACATGGGATCAAGGCTACTTCCCCTGACATCAGAATAGATCATAAGATTCTTATCAGCCCTGAACCTTGTTGCAATCGCATATTCCACGTCTGATGGGTCAAAGATATCGATGTCATGATCCACAACCAATATGTGTTTTAGACTTTTGTGGGCTCTAAAGGCAGCATCAATGGCCTTGACCCCGTCATCATCCTGTCGCTTGTGGATCTGGACTATTGCATGCAGGTATGAACAACCACCCCCGGTCAATACTACATTCAGGACATTGCAGACTTTTCCCACTTCTTTTAAAATAAGGGGTTCATAAGGAACTCCCATAAGCATCTTATGTTCGCCGCCGGCAGGCATAATGGCATGGTAAATGGGGTCGCTGCGGTGCATGATCTTTGTGATGTGAATAAGAGGTTCCTGCCTGATTATATCAACCGTGCCAGTAATATCTACGAAAGGTCCTTCACATACTCGAGTATCAGGGTCGATATATCCTTCCAGAACCCATTCAGCATGAGGTATTTTGATTCCGTTTTCAAGCTGGAATAATTCGACCGGGCGCCCAAGCAGTGCGCTTGCATACTGGAACTCTTGTCCTTTTGGTACCCTTGTGGTGGTTGCCAGCAAGATGACGGGATCAATACCTATCACAACTGCGATCTGTAGTTTTTCCCCTGCCTGAGAGGCTGCTTTGTGAAGATTATAAGTATGTCTGTTCTCAACCAGACGGCCCACCATAGTGTCCTTCCCATTTACCATCAACCTGTGTATGGATGCATTATAGACCCCACCATATTCAGATACCACAACCCCGGCAGTAATATATGGACCTCCATCAACAGGAAAATTGGTCAGTATAGGGATGTTAGTCAGGTCTGCTTCATCCTCTATGACCTCCATAGCAGGAGTGGTATCTACATGGACAACTTCTCCCCGGGGTTTTATACCAGCCAGGTAATGCACCATTTTTTCCGGTGTAGTGCTCAGGGCACTGGCCATCAACTGCCTATTATTTATAATGTTCATTACAACCCTGTGTCCATTAACATTGTTAAAAAGAATAGGATCAGAATGCTTCATTGCCAGTCTGGAAACTTCCAGATAAGGGGAGAGATAATCATTATTTTCACTTAGCAATTGAGCTGATTTTAATTGTTCGATTAGATTTCTGAAACTCATTTCGTATTCTCTCAAAGTATTAATTGACTGCTATATGTTATATTATATTTTCCATTAATTCAAAAATAATAAATAATTTTTTATAAAAACAGGCAATGACATTATTTAAATATAACTAAAATACATAATGTTTATATATGATTTAAGTTATTCGATTTTAAGAAATTACCTGTTAATTTTGGGTTATTATTTATTGAAAATAGGAACAGCAATCTATCTACAGGAGGAAATTGTTAATGAGCGAAGGATTTAGTTATTATTCAGGGATTCCAACATTTGAAATAATGCTGGGAATTGCATTAATTGCAGTCCTGATATTTCTGATTGGAATGATATTGAACATGAAAAAATGGGGCGGTGGAAGTGTAAAAGCATTCCTCAGTGCCTTTAGGAAATCTGCAACTAAGGATGGGCACCAATCCATTATAGTAACACTGGTACTGGATATATTTCTGCAACGCCGGCTGATTCGGCGCAGTCCGTTTAGATGGGTTATGCATATGATGATCTTTGTTGGTTGGGTAGGTATGCTTGTACTTTCACTGATTTTCGCAACATTTGAAATACTTCATGAAATCGGAATTAGAAGTTTCGATTTGTTTATAATCCGGGATGGTTTTGATGCACCAAATGAGATTATGGGATATTTGCTTCTTATTGGACTTGTAATTGCAATATTAAGGCGATTAATACTTACAGATGTAAGTAAAAGGACTGAAATGTTTGACTGGGTACTTGTTCTGGGTATACTGGCTATTACAGTAACAGGTTTTATTGCAGAAGGTTATAGACCGGATGCAAACAGTTTGTGGACCTTCGTAGGTGCTGATGAGGTAATGGCCCGGACTCTTGCTCTTTTCCATGTTGCGATTTCATTACTTTTCTGTATCGCATACATTCCGTTCAGTAAATATATGCATATGATAGCTGCACCGCTGACACTAATAGCTCACGGTGGAGGCGAGTAACATGGCTGAAGCGAAGAAAAAAGAAGAAAAAACAGTTCCTGAGATTCCAAAAGGACAACCTGCAATCAAGGTTGATGTCATTGATCCAATATCATTGATGCAATATGATGCATGTACCAGGTGCGGTGAGTGCGACAACTGGTGTCCAACTCTGGACGCTATGAAAAAAGATATGAACATCTCTCCCAGAGATAAGATCAGCCGATGGCGTGATTTTATGGGAAAGAGCTATGGCTTGCGAGCCAAACTGTTCGGAGCTAAGGCGATTCCTGAAGATGAGATCCAGGATTTCAATGATCACCTGTTCCACTGTACTACTTGCGGTGCATGCGGTAGTGTATGCCCGGCCGGTTTAAACACAATTGAGATGTGGGAAGCCACCAGGCAGCAACTAGTGCTAAGAGGTAATGGTCCATATGGTAAACAGAGCCTGTTCCCCAAACTTATTGGTGAGATGCACAATCCGTACATGAAAGACCAGAAGGAAAGACTTGATTGGATACCTGACGATGTTGAGATTGCCGAAGAATCAGATATTGCATATTTTACCGGCTGTACAGCAGGGTTCAACCAGCAGGTACTTGCAGTCTCCACAGCAAGGGTATTGAATAAATTGAATGTACCTTTTGTAATGCTGGGTGAGGATGAATGGTGCTGTGGTTCAGCTCTTATCAGGACAGGACAGCCCCATATCGGTGACACCCCCAGACAGGCGGGAATACATAATGTGGAAGCTCTCGAGGCAAAAGGCGTTAAGAAGGTGCTTTTCGCATGTGCCGGTTGTTTCAGAGCAGCCACCCTTGACTGGCCTCGCCTTATGGGTCGTAAGCCTAACTTTGAGGTGGTGCATATTGCTGACTATCTTGCAGAGTTGATCGAACAAGGTAAGATGCAATGGGAAGGAACTCTAAATAAAACCATCACCTATCACGATCCCTGTCACCTGGGAAGACATGTGGGTGTGTTTGAAGGACCGAGGAAAGTAATTCAAAGCATGCCAGGCGTGAAATTTGTGGAAATGGAGAGAAACCGCGACCTTCAAAGATGCTGTGGTGCAGGTGGCGGTGTAAAGGCCGGAATACCTGACCTGGCTCTTGAGGTAGCTTCAGCCAGGGTTAAGGATGCAATGGATGTAAAAGCTGATATTCTGTCTTCTGCATGTCCATTCTGCCGCCGTAATCTGGGTGACGGTCGAAACGCTGTACTGGGTAAAGAAACTGGTGACTTCAATAAGAAGGATGCAGCCGGGGACGAGATGATGGTGGAAGATCTGATCGTGTTAACAGCTGAGCTATTGGGTCTTTCTACTGATATCAAACCCGTACCTGAAAAATAAAACCTTTCCGGCGCATGAAATATTTGCGCCTATTTTCTTTTTTTTTATAGTATATTACCCAACTTTGACAGCTAAATAAAATTAGAGTCCTTAGCATGTACGTTGATTCAACAGGGGCAAATGATTTAGAACACGGATTTCAGCCGAATAAGAAAGAGCGATTACTCGCTCTCCCTCTTCTAAGAACCGGACTTGCGACTTTCATCACATCCGGCTCACGCGTTTCATAACCCTTTC
>JACUTQ010000076.1 GCA_014859725.1 Methanosarcinales archaeon
CTATTACCCCAACAAGAGGTGCGCTATGGGCTCTACTCGACATGAACGCAGATTTTATGGCAGCTGCGTCTTAACTAACACTAATAGGATCTGGATAATCCGGAAAATTAAAATTATTGATGCCAGTTTTTTTGCTAATAACTTAAGATGACTTCTTAAATCTGATAGATTGGTCATCTGTAAGTCCATAGTTTGTTCAGTGAGCTTAAACTTTTTTGACATGCTTTTTCACAAAATAATAATAACTAAAAAAAGCACACAATTTAAAAATATACTTGTTTTAACAAAATATTAATTAGTAAAATGTGAAGACTTCAATGAGCCTTCACATATTCTATCATCTTTGGTGTGAGCAGTGGAGCCACCTGAGGCAGCATATTGGGCATCAGATTCTCCATTGTCTTAGGCATAAGATCAGGCATCTGCTCCTTCATGTCATCGGGCATCTTGATTCGCCTGGCCACAGCATCCAACATAGCCGGCATCACTTCAGGCATTAACATGGGCATGAGCAGCGGCATCATCTTTGGCATAATAAGTGTCATCAACTTATCCATGCCTGGGATCTTTACCATTTGCATCATGGCCCGTAGGGGGCCGGGCATGGCTGCTATTATTTCAGGCAATAGCTCTGCCATCAGATCTGCCATGGCCTCGGGTTTCATCAGGTTGATCATGCCAAAGAACGGCTCCCACAGCATCATGGAATACTCGAACGGGTCTTCCAGTTCAATCCCGATACCTTCACATGCAAAGGACGCCAGGTCGCGTATCTTAATATTATTACCTTTTGTGTTCTTGGTCACTCTCATCTGGAATTCGCAGCAAGGACACAGTGCCAGGATGGTATCAGCACCTGTGGCCCTGGCCTCTTCCAGCTTAACATTGCCGATCTCAGCAGCCACTTGCGGAGAATCCAGCAGTGACAGGACAGAGCCGCAGCACAGTCCATCTTCCCTGTTATGCTCCATCTCAATTAATTCCACACCTGGAATTGCCTTGATAACATCCCTGGGCGGCTCGTATATCCCGCCTGCACGACCGATATGACATGAATCGTGCCACGTGACCTTGGCTTTTACTTCCTTTTCGAATTTGAACTCGCCTGATTCGATCTTCTCAGCCAGTACCTCTGCATAATGTTTTGTCTCAAAGTCATAAGGTATACCTTCTTTTTCGGCAAATTCCGGATACACGGTCTTCCATACCAGATGACAGGCCGGACAGGATGTGACTACCGTCTTAACATCCCGCTTTTTCATCTCTTCAATATTGTGCTTCATAACATCTTTGAACACATCCCACTTACCTGCCACTAACATCGGGATTGCACAGCATTTTTCATCCTGGCCGAGATATGTGAAGTCAACTCCGGCCTTATCCAGCAGTCTGACCGTACCTTCGGCAATATCTCGCTCACAATAGGATGCTGTACAGCCGGCAAAGTAAGCTATTTCAGCTTTTTCCTTTGGCTTGATATCCTCTGGGAACCAGGCATCCCTTTCCCCCTGGTATCCTGCCCAGATGTTGCCTTCCTTTTGCAGGGCAGCTGCCATCATTTCAAAGGGTGGGATGGTCATCAGCCTGCGCTCGCCTATGAGTTCGTTCCTCATAGCCATCCAGTCAGGTTCCACTGGCAGGTCTAGCTGGCAGGCCACATCGCAACGCTCGCATGTTGTACATACCATGAAATTGGTAACTGCCTCCTGATCGAACTTCTCCCTGCCTTCCAGGTATTCTTTCAGGAAGTACCATTTTCCGCGAGGTGACTGGGATTCCCATCCCCTGCCGTAATACTGGGTACAACCGCGAACGCAATAACCACATTGTGCACAGGAATAGGCATCCCAGACCACATCACCGGGAATGCCCTTTTTATCAGGTTTATGTGCACCATTGCTATTCTTGAACAAATTTCCGATCGGCCTGGTAAATGCTTCAAAAGCTGAGGCCAGCCCGATACCAATACCCATCATTACTTTGCCTGTCAATTTGTCAGGGTTTAAGATATCGTTCGGGTCGGTTTTTTGTTTGAAAACCTTTAGTGGACCGTATCTTTCACCATATACTGAAGGCGTTTCTTTTGAAAAATATAATCCAGAGGAATATACCCGACCTCCATGCTTTTTTGAAATCCTGATCACACTAAGTGCCAGCGGGAATGCAAAATTAAATCCTAGAGATCTTTCATCATGGGGAATGAATACCATTAACACGGCTTCCTTATCTGAGATCATAATGCCTTCCAATAGGTATTCCAGCCCGATTTTTTTATCCAGGGATTCTATGGCAGCATCCAGGTTATCCAGGGGTATTACTACTTCAGCCGGGATGACCGATGGGCCCAGGCGTTTTATTCGCATGGTCTTGAAACGTTCTTCCCATTCGTGTTCAGAAACTTTTTCATCCAGGAGCTTTCCACCGTTATCAGACACTTCACTCTCAATTTTGGAGAGGGCATCCTTATCATGGGTAGCCATTAGCAGGATGTATGCTTCAGGGAGCAATACTCTTTCTTCAATTACATGACCCTGATGGGTTTTTAACGGTACTTTATTCTTAAGTTTAACACCTTCGGGGTTTAGGAAAGTGACAGACCATACAGGAATATTTTTCTGCTTTGTGGATGTAAGTGTTGATTTCAAAGATGCGGCAGAATCGAATTGAGCACCTGCTATGGATACTGGTTCGTGCTTTTTGACTTTGATCTTCAGTTCTGTTATTAATCCAGTAGTACCCATTGCACCGTACAGGTTATCCAGATCGTTGCCTGAAAATTCCTTTACAGTTCCATTAGCAAGTACAGTTTTAGCAGAGATTACATTATCCCGAAACGCTCCATAAGCAAAACTTCCCAAGCCTGCACCGCCCTGTGCAAGCCATCCGCCTGCTGTTGATGCTGGACTACTGGTGGGCATTACTCGCAAAGACAGGTTATTAATATTCAATTGTTTTTCGACGTCCTGCCAGACAGTTCCGGCTTGAACTGTTGCCGTCATTTTAGCTTTATCTATTTTAATTAACTTATCAAACAATGACATGTCCACTACAATACCGCCTCTGGTAGGCAGCACACCACCATATCCGGAAGTGGCGGCACCTCTGGGTACCAATGGGATGTTTCTACTAGCTGCGAATTTTACCAGATCTACAAGTTCGGATTCATTTTCCGGTTTGACAATCCCCGCAGGTATGGTATTTCCAAGCATCGGTTTGACAAGCTTTGGTAAGCTTGCCACATCATGAGAATATATCTTTCGCTCACGTTTTTCAAAATTCACTCTATCTTTGAATAACCTGGATAGTTCTTGTTGTTCGGTAGGGTCAATTTTTCGCTTTGTTTTCAAAGTTAACACCTTTAACTATAATTTTATATTTCTTAATATATAATGTTTTGTATAGTTAATACAAAACGGCACAAAACTGCAATGATTAATCCATATATCTGAAATTTCCCGGGTTACTTTTTCTATAATATCAATCATGAGAAGATGGTCTATCATTAGATTTATTGCACACTTAATCATTTGAGGGAGATTGAGAATTAAAGGGCAGGTTAACAATGGATTATGATGTTATCGTTATCGGTGCAGGTCCAGGAGGAGCAATTACCGCATTTACAGTAGCCCAGGCTGGATTTCGTGTGCTGATGCTGGAAAGAGATGCAATATGCAAATCTCCCTGTGCTGGATATGTAGGCCTCTCGATCAACATCCAAATGCCTGATGATTGCGGGATCCAGTCAAAGATATCAAAAATGCGCACTTATTTCCCGGATCTTTCTTATCATGATTTCCAATTGAATGGGTTTGTAGTTGACAGGTCCAAATTTGATATGTCCCTGCTCAAAAAAGCAGAAGAAGCGGGAGCTCATATAAAGTGGAGATCTCCTCTTATCGATCTGGTCACTGGTGATGTCAGATTTCCGGGAGGTGTAGCCTCTGGAATGATAATTGTGGGTTCGGATGGCGTTTTTTCAAAAACGTCATCAATTCTTGGGATAACAAAACAAAGGGCAGCTTTCTGTGCCCAGTATCATATGAAGGGAATAGAACCTCTCCACAATACCAGTGAGATTTTTTTTGATGCAGATTATGCGCCGGGTGGGTATGTGTGGATATATCCTACCGGACCAGATTCTGCAAATGTGGGATTGGGAATAACGGATACTGGATCAAAGTCTCCCCATCAATATCTGGATGCATTTATTAAAGAGTCTAATATTTCAGGACGGCTGGATGGTGAGACATCCAAATATATCGCAGGCGCCCTTCCTATAAGTGGACTTCGGGAAAAGCTCGTATACGATAACATATTGCTGGTGGGGGACAGTGCAGGCATGGCAGATTCTGTGACTGGCGCCGGTATTAACAGTGCCATGCTGGCTGGCGAGGTGGCCGGTAATGCGATCATAAGGGCTCTTGAAAATGATGATATAACACTGCTTGGACAATATGAGACCAGGGTTAGGAGGCTACTTGCCAGACCTCTGGCCAGATCACTTGAAAAAAGAAAAAAATTAGACGCATACTGCTCCCAAAATGAATTGCTGCAGCAGCATCTGCCAGAACTCTGGGTGACATTCAGGCAATACTGGGATTAATTCTTGATAAATAATTAAATTGAACACCAGGAAACATGGAAATTTCTATTTTAGAGGTTAAAACAATACAAACATAATATAACCTGTATGCAAAGAGATTTTTCAAAAGCACTGTGTTAAAAATATTCATGATTCATGCAGATACATTACTGGAATAACTTATCAGGCAGCTTGGAATCGCACATAAAACTTGCGCAGTGACCAGATTCCGAAATAAGTTATAAATGCAGTAAATAAGATCAGACCAGTACCAGGATATTCAGGAGTATATGCCAGTTGTTTTAATCCTGACATGCCCATTAAAGTAAATAATAACCCCCCGATCAGGAAGGAAATTGTCTGAAATCTGTACATAAAATCATTAGCATTTATCATATTAATCTCCTCTTTCTTTGAAAGATACTTACACCTGTATAAATACTTTTTCCAGATTAGTAGTTAATTTTATATATTATTAACTAATCAGTAGATTACCGCTTGCCGTCATGAAATTATTAGATGATATTTATGTCTGCAAGCGAGGCAAAAAAATGTGGGATAAAATACGGTTCATAAAAAATAGAAGGAGGAAAATAATGGTATTGAGAGGAAAAATTTCAACATACGTTATTATCTCAACGATGTTGTTATTGTTATTGATAGGGCCAGCAATGGGCGTTACGGCTGAAGAGAATGCAGACGCAATAGCGTCGGTTCAGGAAAGCCTGACCTTTGTCTGGCTGTTGTTATGCGGTGGTCTTGTGTTCTTCATGCATGCGGGTTTCTCGCTGGTAGAGGCCGGTCTTACCAGGACCAAGAACACTGCGAACATACTGATGAAGAACATGATGACGATCTGTCTGGGCATACTGGTATACTGGGCTGTCGGATGGGGAGTCATGTATGGAGATTCCATAGCAGGAATTCTGGGTGGATCCCAGTTCTTCCTGGCAGGAGCCGATAATGCACTCTGGAACGGCTGGTTCTTCCAGATGGTATTTGCGGCCACTGGTGCCACAATCGTATCAGGTGCCATGGCAGAGAGGACAAGTTTCAGAGCTTACATAATATTTACCATTGTTCTGGTAGCCCTCATATATCCTGTCTACGGACACTGGGTATGGAGCGGCGCTGACTTTGCACTGCTTACTGGTGCAGAAAGTCCTATCGTTAAATTAGCAGGAGCTGCACATCATGACTTTGCAGGTTCAGGTGTGGTCCACAGTATTGGTGGATATGCAGCCCTTGCCGGTGTAATTGTAGTAGGTCCAAGACTGGGCAAGTTCAAGGACGGTGTGGCACAGGCCATTCCAGGTCACAACCTGACAATGGCTTTCTTAGGTACGCTCATCTTGATGTTAGGTTGGCTAGGTTTCAATGGCGGCAGTACCCTTGACGGTAATGATGCCTTCATGAACCTGGTCGTGGTCAACACCTTCCTGGCAGCAGCTGCAGGAGCTGTAACGGCCATGGTAATCACCTGGATCAAGAACGGCAAACCAGATCCATCATTGACAGGCAATGGTGTACTGGCAGGCCTGGTATCCATTACCGCACCCTGCGGTTCAGTTGAGAACTGGGCAGCCATCGTAATAGGACTCATCGGTGGCCTGATCATGGTCGCGGGTGTGTTCTTTAATGAGAACAGATTGAAGGTCGACGATCCTGTAGGTGCCATAGCAGTACACGGGTACTGTGGATCCTGGGGTCTGCTCTCAGTAGGCATATTCAGTGTGGGGATTGGAAACGGCATCCTGGCTGATGCAGCTTATGCAGCAGATGCTCCAGGACTGATCTACGGCTATAGTGCACAGTTTATTGCACAATTAGCAGGCGTGATCATGAGCTTTATCTGGGCATTCGGAGTAGCCTTTATAGTGTTCAAGCTCCTGGACGCCATTCTTGGTTTGAGAGTCTCGGAAGCTCATGAGATACAGGGTCTGGATCTGGCAGAACACGGCGTGAACGCCTATCCGGAATATATAATCGATTAGAGGTGTGAAACATGAAGAAGATCGAAGCAATTATCAGACATAATAAGTTAGATGATGTAAAAATCGCACTGGACGAAGCAGGATATGCAAGCATGACCGTAACCGAGGTTAAAGGTCGGGGACGCCAGAAAGGTATGGTCCAGCAATGGCGCGGAAGAGAATACTGCGTCGACCTGCTGCCAAAGGTCAAGATTGAGATCGTGGTTCCTGATGAGCATCTGGATAAAGTGCTGGATATCATCAAGATTTCAGCATCCACAGATAATATTGGAGATGGCAAGATATTTGTTATTCCTATTGAATCTGCTATGCGTATCAGAACAGGAGAAACAGACGGGGACGCTATTTAAGCGTCCTTTTTATTTTTTTATTTTCAATCCAATGATCTCAGGATTTAGATTTACTATTGAAGAGCTGTCAGGCTCCTTAGCTGATATGGGCAGCATGGTCCCATTTATTTTGGGTGCTGTGTTAATAGCAGATTTCCAGCTGGCACCTGTGCTCTTGATGTTCGCTCTTGCCCACATTGTTACCGGACTGTTCTACAAAATACCCATGTCAGTCCAGCCTATGAAGGCCATTGGAGCACTGGTGATAGCAGGCAGTCTGACCCATGGGCAGGCTGTAGGTGCAGGAGTTGTGGTTGGCATATTCTTCCTGATCATGGCCTTAAGTGGCACCATCTCACGAATAGCAGGTTCGATGCCAAAGAGTATTATAAGGGGAACACAGCTTGGAATGGCACTGATAATTGCTATTAAAGCTGTTGATATAATCCAGCTTAATCCAGTGTCAGGAGCTGTAAGCATAATCTTGATCCTGGGATTCTTAATAATCGGCAAAGCCGGTTTCTCTTCCATCACAATACTAAGCCTGGGTTTTTTGTATGGGATGCTCATGCACGGACTGCCCGGTATTGCACCCCATATCGGACTATCAATATATGTGCCCGATCAAAATGAGTTCCTGAATGGAGCATTAATAGGTGCCGTATCCCAGATACCGCTTACTTTTGTGAATGCTATTCTTGGAACATCGTTACTTGTCAGTGACCTGTATTCAAAGGATATCAAACCAGGCAAACTCGCAGTTAGTACAGGGATCATGAATCTGGTCTCGGCGCCATTAGGCGGACTACCCATGTGTCACGGCTCATCAGGGGTTGCAGCCCACTATAAGTTCGGAGCCCGGAGTGGTGGCTCTAATATTATCATGGGACTGGTGCTGATCATCTCTACAATTTTCATATCAGCAGATTTTCTAATGCTTTTACCAGGTGGCATCACAGGTGCCCTGCTGCTTTTTGCCGGATATGAGCTTGGCAATAAATTCAGGGACACAGAATCAATATATTTAACATTGGTAGTTGCAGCAGCATCAGTATTTACCAATATTGGAATCGGTTTCGTGACCGGTGTGGGATTATTCCTGATAATCAAGAAGTTACCTGCAACGCAGATAGGAAGGGGGATAAATTATGTATTTAAGGCAGATGGAAACTGAGGATCTTGCCATCCTGCTTGAAATGGCACATGTGGAGGGCTGGTCCTCTGAGATGCTGGAATTTGAATTACACACTCAATTAAATCCAGACGGATGTTTCACATGTATTGAAGATAATAACGTGGTGGGTGGTGTAATGACATTTACCTACCCAGGCAGCGGATGGATCGGCAATCTTGTAGTGGATCGGAAATACAGGCTTAAAGGTTTTGGGAAAGCACTATTTCGAAGGGCTCTGCGGCAGCTTTCGCATCTGCCCACCCAATTTCTATGTGCATCCCCAATGGCTGTGGGATTGTATTCCGGTTTTGAGTTCGACAAAGTAATGGATATTTTTCGATGGGAATGCAAAGACAGAGCATTTAGCCCCATGGAGTATGAATTAAACATCAAAAAAATTCTTGAATTGGATGAAAAATACTGGCATGAAGACAGGTCCAAAATGTTGGAACCGTTTCTTGCTCACAGGTCATGCCTATGTAATAAAGGTGCATGCCTGGGATATGGAAAGGTCATGGATCATTGGACAATAGGTCCATGGATTGCAGAAAATATTGAAGCTGCTATAGATATTCTGGATCGTTCAATGATCAGAAAAAAAGGGGAGTGTATATTAGTGGATGTACCGGCACAGAATACCTTTGCCTGGGATATTTTGAATGCCATGGGTTTTGAAGTAGTGGGCAAAACAGTGTTCATGTGCAGGGGTAAATTTCCGGATATTGAATTTGATAATATCTATGGTTTTACCAGTATGGGCTCCAAAGGATGAGACCTTCAACTTAATCTAGGGTATTTATCATACCCCTCAATTAATGATCATCACATGCATTATCAGTTTTAAGCCTTCGGTCATCTTGCATCTGGCCAGAGAGACACTTAGATGACTTCTATTTATGTTGTTTGAAGACCTAGTACTTTAATACAGGGATAGTTATTCTAAAAAATGGTGGAATTAAACATAGGGTATGAACTGTAATATAATCGATATATCTTGATAATAATTTCTTTTATTTTTTTAAGAAGGATTTATAATTAAGAAAAACGATAATAATAATTAAATGGTGAGTCATCAAAGGAATGTTTCTTTTTCAATAAATGGAATGGATAAAATTCCAATTGTTTATGTAGCGGATGTGTTTCAGCATCTTCAAAATATTCTTTACAGTATAGGAGATCATCTAGAAGGGAATGAACCACGCCCTAAGGGTGATTATCCTCAATCTGTTAAAGATAATTGTTCTTTAGTTATAACTGGATTGGACACAGGAAGTGTCCATGCACAAATGCAAATTGGAGATGCACAAGAAAGCTTACCAGGAATGCCTACATTAGGTGAAAATTCAATATCAATTGCCAATAATTTATTAGAAATTATTTCTGAAAAAGGAGAAATAGAAAATAGAGATGCACTGCACCTACAATTATTTGAACTAATTAATAATCCTCATCGTCTAAATCGAATATTAAGAGAATATGATTCTATTTGGCCTGATAGTCAATCTAAAATGGCTCTGAATTTTAAATTTGGCAAATTACCAAAATTGACTCTTAATCCAACAAAAAAAGAAATAATTCGCTCACTTCTAAAGAAAACACCTGACGAATATGAAAAACAAATTGAAGGTCGTTTAATAGAGTTAAGAGTGGATAAAAAAAGAGAATTCAAAATTGACTCACCAGAAGGATTAATCCATTGTGAATATTCTCCTGAGATTGAGGATATTATAATTAATTCAATTGGTGATTTCGTTCGAATTCGCGGAACAATGAAACCAAAAGGTGGAAAATTCGTTTTGAATATTGAGGATGAGACTTCTCTGGATATGTTACCTCATTTTGAAATTAATAAATATAAATTAGATTCAATTGAAAAACAACTAAATGAACCGATTTCAATTGATATTGTTTTTGAAGGTGAACAATATGGAGTGAACCCCATTTTGTGTACAACCAGTTAAGAAACTTTACTATTTAAAATCTCCTCCGACATTTCAAATTCTTCTGGAGTGACATACCCGATAGATGAATGAATTCGTTTTTT
>JACUTQ010000077.1 GCA_014859725.1 Methanosarcinales archaeon
TAGGCTACAAGATACTTTTTTATTGATCTTGCAAGAATAGTGTATATACGAACGCGGATACGCCACCTGAAAATCTACTTTCATCCGCGGTTTTCTTATATTCACCTACACGAATTGTAACGCTCTCGGAGTTAAGTGGATACCCCACTAAGGAAAATACTATATTCCTGATGTAGTTCATCCTATTACTTTAACCATGAATGGGACGATATCAAACTACAAAGATGCTACTGCGTATAATGTTACTCTGACTGTAGAAATCTACGATGCTCTCCCCCTAAAATTATCTCGGCACAAAGCTATATATTGTCGAGTTTAGACAATATATCTGAAATATTCAAAAATTAAGCTTTACCCACAGTCTCACTGGAAGTAATCAATTATGTCATTAAAAGAAAGCGCCAGCATCGTGCTGGAAACATGTATGGCAGTGAAGCCGGGTGAAGTGGTACTGATAATCACCGATACTGCCACGCACCCGTCAATTGCCCTTGCATTGTATGAAAAGGCAGTTGAACTTGAATGCGACCCCATTCTTATAACCATGGAACCCAGGAGTGTTCACGGTCAGGAACCGCCCCCGGCAGTAGCGGCTGCCATGATTGCTGCGGACGTGGTTCTGGCGCCTACCAGTAAATCCATCACCCATACCCAGGCCAGGCTCAATGCTAACAAGGTCGGGGTCCGTAGTGCCACAATGCCTGGGATCAGCCTGAAGATGATGGAACAGGGCGGCATTACTGCCGATTACATGGCTGTTAGGGAGACTGCTTTTGATCTGCAATCCAGATTAAAGGAGGTTAAAGAAGTAAGGATCATTACTGATCTTGGTACTGATATGGTCTTTAACGTGGAAGGATGTGAATGGAAGTTGGATCACGGTATCTGCCATGAACCCGGCTCATCCAGCAACCTGCCTGCTGGCGAGGTTTTCATAGCGCCCAGAAGCGGAGATGGAGTATATGTTGTGGATGGGTCCATGAGCGGTCTGGGTATTCTTAATTCTCCTCTGACCATCAAGGTCGAGCAAGGGCAGGCCACTGACATTTCAGGGGACCTGGCTGATACATACAGGGACATGCTCGACAATGTGGGACCGCTTGCACGTAACCTTGCTGAATTGGGAATCGGCATCAATCCTAACGCCAGGCTCATCGGCAACGTGCTGGAGGACGAGAAGGTGGGAGGCACTGTTCATGTTGCACTGGGAGATAACAGTACCTTCGGAGGCGATGTTGTGGCAGGTATCCACCTGGACGGCATCATCACCGGGCCGAAGGTATTTATAGATGGCGAATCCCTAAAGCTGCCGAGATGATGGGCTTATCAATTATGCACTAATTTGAGGAGACAAAATGGTTGACATAGATCAGATAATACAGACAGCAGCTGACATGGCAGAAGATATTTCCGCGTCAGCCATCATTATCATGTCAACCGATCTGCCCCAGGAATTGGACACAGACATCCCTGTCCTGATAACTTCTCCCTCAATATTCAGTACACTTTATGTTGTTGATGCTGATTTGTATGAAGAAAATGATTCAGCAAAAAGACTCCAGGCCTTCACTAAGACCATTTATCATAAAGCATCAAAGGGATCAGAACAAATTATTGATGCCTCATCCAAGGCTTTTATCTCTAATCTTATTGAAGATGGTCTAATTGTAGGGATTGTCTCACTCCAAGGAAATATAGCAATCGTAATACATGACCTGAATGATAATTCAGTGATACAGGAATTAAAGGCTTGTTCCGAACGGATTAACCTGAATGTATTAAAATCTGTACTAAATATTGCTCTGGATATTGGCTCACTTGGAAGAGAAGGAAAATCTGTTGGAACCGCATTTATTATTTCAGACACAGAAGAGGTGATGAGAAGGTCACATCAGCTTGTACTGAATCCTTTTTTTGGTCACGCAAAGGAAGAATGCTCCATCTTGGAACCTTTGAACTGGGAGACTGTAAAGGAATTTGCCCAGTTGGATGGAATGTTCGTAATAGATAGCGATGGGTACATCCAGGCAAGTGGTCGTTATCTTGACGTAGATGCCAGGGAAGTGGATATTATTAAAGGTCTGGGGGGCCGGCATGCTTCTGCTGCTGCCATCACCAGGGACACTGAAGCTGTGGCAATTACAGTTTCAGAGAGTGGGGGTATGATCAGAATATATAAAGACGGCCTCCAGATTATTGAGCTGGATCCAAGGACTTCTAAAGTGTTCAGACATAAGTAGAACCGGGTTGCTATGAAACACAAAACAAGAAAATTTCTGTACCTGATATGCATAATAATTATATTGTCCTTTGGTTTTGGATGTCTGGGAAATTCCAGTCCTGAACCACATGATTTCCCCTCTGGAGAGCTTGGTACATACGAGATCAATACTTCCACTATCAATGTTACTAATTCTACCACTTTTTTTCTGTTTTCTAATAAAACGGTACGTGCTGTATCTACATTTGTAAACTCTTCCAGTCTTAAGATCAATATACCAAAAGATGCATCTGCTGAGTTCGGGAGTGGTAAAGATCCGGTTATCAAGGATCTTGTAGTTATGGGTAATATTTCAATTAACAATAGCAATAATTTTGAAGATAATAATTTTACCAGGATCCCTTATTCATCTTCTTTTTTAAAATCAGGGAATAGCAGAATAGTAATTCTTGAATTTGAAGAACTTTCAACAGGGTTTGCAGCATATTCCTTTTCCAGGGAATATGGTTATTTTTTTCATATTTTATCCAGGAATGAGACCATTACAGTTGTATTGCCTGCTGGTCATAATACAAGCAATATCATACTGGGTTCACCCAAACCAATAAAACCTGATGAAAAATTCAAAGACAGTAAAAACAGAATGTGGTTGGTCTGGTTTGACCCCTATCCTGACAAGAATTTCATCTCAGTGAAGTATTATAAGGAATACCTTCCCAGGATTCTCAGTATAGTGGGGACTGTACTTTTAATCGGTTTTATTGTATCAGCATTATATTATAATAGAAAGATACGTAAATTACAAAAAGAACGGGAAGATATGGAACAGGATGTAAGGAAAAAAGAGTGATCAAATTTCAAATTCCATCCCATCTTTTCCCAGCGGCCATTTTTTTATTGCCTGATCATGGGGCGGGAACATGTGGCTGATGTGGGTAAACACTGTTTTTTTTGCACCTAAATTTCGTGCAAGCTCTGATGCTTGCTCAGAATTCATATGTTTTGCCAGGTTGATGCCAGGTGGTACAATGGCATCAATTATAAGCAGGTCAGCATCCTGCATTATCTCCAGGCTTTGAGATGGAATATGCTCGTTGGTATCGCCAGAAATGATCACTTTTTTATCATTTTCACGAATGAAAACCCCTACTGATTCTTTTAGTGGTGGATGGGTGACAGGAAATAGCTTAAATTCGAGTCCGAATAAAGTGAAGGATTGAAACAGTCTTACATCGTGCCGCATGGGTTTCAAAAATCCCAGGTATTGCAGGATATAATCCAATGTAGCTTTAAGGCCGTACACAGGTACATGGTTCTGAACGCGGTGAAAATCACCAAAACCAGCATAGTGATCATAATGGCCATGGGTCCATATGACTGCATCCACATAGTCCAACCTGTTAGAGATCATCTGCCATCTCAGATCGGGACTGGTATCAATTAATACTTTTCCATCAGGTCCTTCAACTAATATCGAGAACCTGAGTCTTCGGCTGGCCCCCCCATCCAAAGCGTCCAGACACGCAGGACAGCGGCAACCTATCTTTGGTGTGCCTACGGCGTCACCTGTGCCCAGGAGTACAATCTTCATTGTTCATCTTCAGGTGAATATTTCAGTGCCATTCTTTTATTAAACTCACCCACGGCGTGGAGCAGGTCCTTTTGGGTCAATTTTGTCCTATCGGTCATAAGGGCACTTAACACTGCTTCACGGACTACCATTCTTAGATCTGAACCAGAATATCCTTCAGTTAATGATGCTATCTCATTTGTATTAAAAGTGCCCTCGATCTCACTAATGGCAATATCCATGATCTTTTCTCTCATCTCTGCATCGGGTAATGGGAAGTTCACGATCTCATCAAACCTTCTCCAGGCAGCGCTGTCCAGCAGCTGGGGATGGTTGGTGGCTCCAATTAGGAGTACACCATGCTGGATGAGGCTTATCTCGTCAATAGCTTTAAGGAGGGTGTTTACCGCTCTTTTAAGTGCTGCATGTTCATCTGTGGATCGGGTCTTGGCAATAAAATCGAACTCATCAATGAAAAGTATGCATGGATTCATGCGTTTTGCAAGGTCGAACACCCTGTCAATATTCTTGGCAGTCTCTCCAAGATACTGATCAGTTATCATGGATAACCTGACCTCTAAAAAGGGCAGACTGAGTTTAGCTGACATGGCCCTGGCAGTTGAAGTCTTACCTGTGCCCGGAGGGCCAACAAATAATAGTTTTCCAATCTCTGTTAATCTGATACGTTTGAGATAATCCCTGAATTGTATGGCCTTGACCATCTTTTCAACTTCGTCCTTCTGATCCTGGTTCAGGACAAGCCTGTCAAATGTCTGGTCAATTTCCTCAGGGACCCAGATGTGTACCAGTTTCAGCAGGTCTACTTCTGCATCTTCGGATGATATCTGCGAGATCAATGAGTCCACCCACTCGCGGCTCATCTCTTTAGGTTCGTTCAATTTTTTTGCATCTTCATAACTCACACCTAACGAATCATAGTTCTCATAGAAGTAAGCCAGAACAGGGTTGTTCTGGATATATTCAACCCCATTTTCCTGTTTGGCAAGCCAGCTTACACCAAGATCAAATACGGTAAGATTAAGTTTTGATCCGAATTCCTCATATTCCAGAAAAGGTAATGAATTTGCAATTCCTTGCGGGTCGGGGATGTCGAATAATTTTTCCAGATCATTACTGGTAACATTGATGGGTTTTCTTACTGTTTTTTCCTTGATATCCCAGTAATGTTTCCTGACATTCGCAGGCAGGTCATCTGCCTGAAGGTTCTCATTTTTGTTATAGATCACGGATGTTAGTATCAATCCGGCAGTTTCCAATTTCTTATCATACATCGATTATCAATCCAACTAAAATAAAATGAATTCTTCCTATTGGTCATATTCAACCAAATAATTTTCTAATTAATCAAATAAAACAGAATTAAAAAAAAAAAAAAAAATACAAATTTGTATAGATAATAAAAATGAAAAAATATCGTTTTTAAATTAATGACCTAGCTCATGAAGCGTCCTTTCAGCCAGTTCATTCATTCGAATAGAGGTCCTGCCACTTCCAGAGAATTCGTCATCAGAAATTAATGATGCAATTTCACTGCATAAAACAAATATGGCATGTTTGTGTTCGGCCTTGCTCCTGTGAACATGAACCGGACTTATACCTAAGTTTTTATAAGTATCAAATTGTGTATCAGGTCCGCTTTCCTCAAAATACTTTTTCATTTGTGCCATCATAGTATGAAGCTGTATCAACTCTTCTTTGTGCATTTTCTTCCCATCCTTCAACTACAAATAATTTAATCGATATGTTATCGAAAAGGACATATCAATTACCTAATTTCATTCACGAACCAGTACAAAAAGGATTTTATAGGAATGACACTTCCTAGCAATCAACCATAAATATTTCTAAATAATCTTCATGATTAATTTGATTTGAAGACCATAAACAAAAGATTCAAACATGTTGCTAGTGTATTAATAAAATATGCCCTATGCCATATTTGATAGAGACTCATTCATAGCTCGAACCGGTCTGGGGCCTGATATGAAGGTATTGATTATAGGCCCTGATAGTAAAGCAGCTATCCAGATAGCAAAAAATGTGGAAACCACAGTTGCAATAGCTGTTTCAAATCCACAACAATCCCGGGGCTTACGAGCAGTTTCACCACATAATCTTAATCCTTTGATTGCAGAATTTACACATCTTCCATTTAAGAATGAGGCTATTGATATTATTTTTTCATACCATTCATTAAATAGTGTCCCTAAGACTCAGGTACCAAAAATGCTTTGCCAGGCCCATAGTATGCTTAAACAGGACCGCAGATTTTCTTCTATGGTATGGTCCTTGAAACCCACAAATAAAGCCCAGGAATCACACCTGATGATGCTGGAAATCCTTAAACAATTGGACCTGTTACATCTGCATAGATTCGATGAGGTTTCGAGGTGGTTGGAGGCGGCAGGATTTAAGGAAATAACAATGGAATTGGTGACTCAACAATTATCAGTACCAGAAAATTGGGTGCACTCACATTTGAATAGGATAAATGAAATCGTGGAGGAATATGGACAGATCAATGGATCACTGCCTGTAGACATCGACAATTCTCTTGAAGTTCTCAAAAAGCATGTCAAGGAATATGGGGAAGAACTACTGCCATCGATACATTTTACTGCAGTACGTTATGTCGGTCTTGATGGGATTGATATGATACAATAACACCTTCTTGATGCAAATATTGAAATAATAACCTTACAATTGAATTATAACTAATATAGCGAGGATTTAGGTTTGTTTCCAATAAAAAGAGTACAATCGATGGTAGGGCAGAAGATTCAAGTTGAAATGAAAGGGGGCCAGCACATACTGGAAGGCATCTTGGAAAGTTCTGACGAATACCTGAATATGCACCTTAAAAATACAGTGGAGATCATAAATGGTGAAAAATCAATATCATTAGGCTCGGTAGTACTGCGGGGCAATAATGTAATAATCATCAATCCAGTTGATAATTAATCATATCAAAAAGAGGATGTTTTATTTTCATGAATGAAGAAGAAGAAATGGTTGAGCTGATAATTTCCCATAGCGATGGCATCCTGCAAAGCGATGTGAGGAAGACTCTGGGAATTGACAGCAAGAAATGTTCCCGGATTATAAATAAATTAATGAAAAAGCATCTGGTGCGCAGGGAGCCTGAGTTAGCAGCCGGTAGAAACACATTCAGGCTGTTTTCAATGGAATTCAAAGAGCCTGGTGAAATACACAATAAGCTTTTAGTGGGTAGTGTTTTCAGTCCATGTACTGGTTGTTCCCTGGAGTGTTTCCCTGAAACCTGTTATTTATTAAATAACTGGGTGTACTTGATCATTGAAGAAGAGACTTGAGTGCTGTATCTACTGCATTCTCTGGCCCAGAGACGGTGATTATATCTTTAATACCCCATCTGTTTTCAAAGGAGATCACAGGTTTTCCAATTTTCAGACCCAGGGCAATTTCTGATAGTGTTCCGTATTCTCCGCCCACGGCAATAAGCACGTCCGAGGAATGGGCTACAATAGCATTTCTGGCATGGCCCATGTTTGTGACCACAATTATATCCACGTAAGGGTTGGCATCATCCTTCCGGGAGGTGGGCAGCAGTCCTACTGTTATACCGCCTGCATCCTTAGCACCCCTGCAGGCCGCCTCCATTACTCCTCCCAGACCCCCACAGACCAGTACGGCGTCCCGTCGGGCGATCTCCCTGCCAATCCGGAAGGCAGCATCTGCCTGCTTCTCTGTGCACGAACCGGCACCGATTACTCCTATCTGGATTTTTCTGTCTGGCATGTATTTTTATATTCGGCGCTTGGGTGATGAAATGATCATATTTGTGGGGCGGTGGAGGATATTAATCACAAGCAAATCACTTGAGTTGATTTTTTGATTTGTATTTTCATTTATTTTAAACCAACCACGATCTCCCGCATTCCATTTATTATCACCTGACCAGACATGTAATACGCCTCCTGGGGCTCCAAAACCAACAATGGAACTTGCAGGAAGGTCTATTAAACTATGGGGGATGGTAGCCCCGTTTACACTGATCATTATACTAATATCAGATACTTCGAATGAATCCCCACCCTTATGAACGAGAACCACTTCCTGGTTGGATAGATTAACACTTTCAATTTCAATACTGGCAAATACAGGCTCTTTTACTTCGTATGCACTCACTGTTGCATACACTACCACTGAAAGTACCAATGTTATTGCTATAATCAGGATTATCCCAATAACTGGAGATATTCCACTATCATTATCAAATTTCCTGCACTCCATTCATGGTCCCACCCATTTTCGAAAATTAATCTTTTATTCTTATAATCACCAGTACTCCCACAATTATGACCAGGAATATCATTACAGAAGCGACAGGCTTCCTCCACGATTCTATATCCCATTCCTTATCTTCAACAGCAGATGCTGATGTTTCAAACCTCACTAATCGGTCAATATCCAGGTCAACCGCATGTTCATTTGTTTCATCTCCATTTGAAACTTTGACAATATAATTACCTTTTGGTTTTAATCCGGCAAAAATATATGAATTGTCCCCGACACCACTGCTAATAATTTCAGTACCTTGCAGAATTTCAACATCTGTCCTGGTATTTGAAGTAATCCATAGATTAGCATAATCTTTAACAGGTATCGCTTCACCATCAGTATATTTCGGACAATTGGGAATATCCATTATGGAAAGCAATGTTGGCACCACAACTTCTTGCCCGAATTCCTGGTCCATTTCACCTGGCTCTACATTGGGTGAGAATATGATCAGAGGTACCGTGATTGCTTCATCACAATAGTAATCATCTGATGCATGTCCCCCCCTGGGTGAATCGGCTGATTTGAAAGCCATACCGTGGTCCGCCGTGATCACAAAGGCTGTGTTGCTGTCCCGGGCTGCCGCATACAGCGGTTTAAGGCTTTTATCAAATCCTTCTATTGAACCTAAATATCCCTCAACTCCCCTATAATGCCCGGCACTGTCGACCATTCCCACATTTATTGTAAATATGTACCTGGTATCAGGGTGTTCCTGGGCCATAAATGAAACAATGTCCTGGGAAGCATCCAGTTCCCAGGCTTCATAGGCAACATAACTTTCAAGCCCCCCGGTACCTTCCAGATAGTCAGGCAGCTTGTGTTCCCAGTATTCCAGTTCATTGATCAGACCGGCTGATGCCAGATCATTATTAATCTGAATTTTAATGCTTGGTTCGGTTATGGAATTGGATTCACTGAAGAGCCCGATGTCCTGCTCGCTGCGCAATTGGGAAAAATCACCTTTATGCATAAGGGCTATGGATAAAAATCCTTCCCCACCCAGAATATCATAGATGGTGGCTCCGGGAAACTCGACCATTTCCTGTTCGGCCCTGGAATATCCTGTAATAATCACTGAATGGGCGGGACCGGTCTTGGGTGTAGGAACCGCTACATTGGGAATTAGCAGGCCCTCGGAAATCATACTTTGCAGCTCAGGTATATTTGCAGTCCTTATGGGCTCCCCGTTAAGGGCTTGAGGAGGAGCAGCCGGATTAATATATGAAGACCCCATGCCATCAATGATCAAAATGATCATATTTTGAGGAGGGGTTGTCTCCCCCACATCGACAATGGTCTGTGCCCCGGCTACGGGGAATAATGAAATCAGAAAAAGAATTTGGATTAGGATTATTGAAAATCTGACTTGACTGTGCCGTGATACCATGTTAATCACTGGGAAATTCACAACTGTCTTGCAGATCGAACAAATCAATTAACGCATCAATTCTAATGATCATGATAATCGGATTTTCCAGTATCAATTTTATTTAATAGTTTCGATATTGTTCTTACCTCAGTTAGCATACTATTTCCCCCACAACAGTTGCTATGGTACTTATTATCGAATATCCACTCCCCGAAAATTATCGCGAAGTGTGCAATTTTTGAATTAATCAATAAGTATTAATGTATACTGTTTTGGTATGCAGCTATCCATAGGAAATTTTGGAAGTGGGATCCTGAGTTTTTCGAGTGTTTTATCGAGACGTATACCAAGCCCCATTAAACATGGTCTGCGAATAGTGGGATGGTGACATTCATTTATAGTTCTGGCACAATTGACATCTGAATATTCACTATTTGCACACCATGTGCACATACCAGGAAAAGTAGCGAGGGAAGTATTATATCCAAGAGTCCATGCAAGCTTTTCAAGTTCCAGACTCCCTGGCTGTATTTTCTCTTTTCGTTCTTTTATTACTGTTCCCATAACACTTTGATATTCTTCTTTTTTT
>JACUTQ010000078.1 GCA_014859725.1 Methanosarcinales archaeon
AACCTTGGGGTTATTACCCCAGAAAGAGGTGCGCTATGGGCTCTACTCGACAAATCAAGCTAATGCTAAAGTTGGGGCATGGATATTTATCTGCCAGGTTTTTCAGTCTCAATTTTATTAAAAGTTTTTGTATTGTTACTACCCTTTAGCCACACCCATAGGCCTGACCCGGACCACCTTACGGGCTATATTGAGATCGTGGACCACATTAACCACTTCACTGCTGGATTTGTACACCTCGGGCGCCTCCTCAGCCAGCATGGACGGGTGGGTGGCCCTGACATGGATACCCTTATCAGCCAATTGTTTCTCCAGCACTTCGCCCCTGAACTTGCGTTTTGCCTCTCCCCTTCCCATCACCCTGCCGGCACCGTGACAGGCAGAGCCAAATGTCAGTTCCATGGACCTCTCAGCTCCGTGCAGGATATAAGAAGGTGTGCCCATGCTGCCAGGGATCAGGACAGGCTGGCCTACTGATCGGTATACTGTCGGGACGTCCTTGTGGCCTGCAGGAAATGCCCTGGTCGCACCTTTGCGGTGAACATAAACTTCTTTTTTCTTACCGTCGATCTCATGTTCTTCCAGCTTGGCAACATTATGCGCTACATCATACACCAGATCCATACCAAGCTCTTCGGCATCTTTGTTAAACACATTTTGGAAGGTCTCCCTGACCCAATGGGTAATTACCTGGCGGTTAGCCCAGGCATAATTGGCACCGGCAGCCATGGCCTTGAAATAATCCTGGCCTTCCCGGCTGTCAGCAGGAGCGCAGGCAAGCTGTTTATCAGGCAGATCGATGCCGTATTTTTTAGAAGCCTGCTCCATGACCTGCAGGTAATCAGTGCATATCTGGTGACCTGCACCCCTTGAACCGCAGTGGATCATGACAGTGACCGTCCCTTCACGAATGCCGAATAGCTTAGCGATCTCGGGCTCGTAGATCTTATCTACTTCCTGTACCTCCAGGAAATGATTTCCACTTCCCAGGGTCCCGAACTGGGGTTTGCCACGCTTCCTGGCTTTATCACTGACCTTTGCAGGGTCTGCAGCATCAATGAAGCCATTGTCCTCGCAGTGCAGGATATCAGTCTCAACACCGTAACCCTGCTCTACAGCCCAGGAAGCACCCAAATTAAACGCATCATCCAGTTCACTATCTGAAACCCTCAGCTTGCTCTTGGAACCCACACCAGATGGAATGGCTGTGAACAATTTGTTCATCAATTCCTTGATCCTGGGTCTTACCTCCTGGATTTCCAGGTCTGTCCTTAAGATACGTACCCCGCAGTTGATATCAAATCCCACGCCGCCTGGAGAGATCACGCCTTCCGTAGCGTCAAAGGCTGCCACCCCGCCAATGGGAAAGCCGTAACCAAAATGGGCGTCTGGCATTGCCAGGGAATATTTCTGGATGCCTGGAAGAGCGGCCACGTTTGCGGTCTGGTGCAATGTGCCGATCTCAAGATCATTCATAAGTTTGTGGGATACTAAAATACGGCCTGGGACCCTCATTCCTTCCTGGAAGTCCATAGGGACCTCATAGAGATTCTCTTCTACCTTTTGAACGATATCACTGGGTTTTGTCATGATCGCGATTTCCTTTATTAATAATGCCTTAATATTTGATCAAGAATAATAATGCTTTGTCTCAGGTATCAACAATAACATGGGTACTATATCCCACGTATTCCTTTGTTACCGAAAGCTGGTGGTATGTAACAGCCTTTACTTCAGTTTCGAACGCATGCCTGGTTAGATCAATATCCTCACCCATAGCCCGTCCTTTCAGGATATATCCAGTGTCAGCCTGTATAATTGAATCAATATGAAATTCCCCGAATATTATCTCCTCCACCTCAAATTGGAACAACAGTTCAGATAAATAATTGTATAATAGGTTATCAATTCCATCTGATTCCAATTCGATATCTACAGACCTTTCATGTTTTATGTTACTGATATCGTTTATAATAACATTGAACATGGCAAGAGCCGAATGCTCAAATACCTCTTCTAATGTATTTCCAAAAGCCCTGAACCTGACATCAGCTGGATGGGGGAGATATTCATAATCAGGTAGGCTCATATTGGTATATACATTCCAGGTTCAAGTAAAAGTAACGATTACATCAGGTATTGTTGATTCAGGACCGTAAAGTTTCCATTATTTCCTTAATTAATGAGTAGTCAAATCTGGCTCCAATGGATAACAGTTTATTCACTACGGCAATTCCATCATCTGATGAAATATTTCCTGAACGCACAGCATGAACTACCATTCCAAGAGTTCCTGTGATGGGAATTGACAACGCCTGTGCCCCTTTACGTGCCGATCTATCATCTAACACCGCCAAAACTTCATGTCCTTCATCCAGAAGCTGCCTGGCCTTTGCAATGACATCTACTTCTCCCCTTGAAACATCTTCACCAATTATTGAAGAGATGGTTTGAACACCTGATACATTATCAAATGTTTTCATCCAGCTATGCAAAGCATTTTCCAGTGCAAGCGATTCAGGCGTTTGTTTTATCATGACTTCCTGAACAACTTTATCAGGGGTCATGGTTATGAATCCTTTTATTGTTAGTAGTCCCAGTCTGCCGATTTTACCAAGTAGAATAATTGGAGACGCATTGACTACCAGGTACTTCATTCAACGCGCTCCAGGGTCTCCATATCCTGTAAAAAATCATCCACTGAGTATTGATGCGGGATTTTCCGTTTATGTGCCTCATCCATCATTCTTGACAGACTTTTCTCTGCAAGTTCAGCTGCTTTCCATAAGGTGATCTCCCCATTCTGGTACAGATGCAAAGCCTGTTCAATTAGTTCTTCTTCCAGACCCTCGTCAATTACTTTTCTCAATATCTGTGACCTGTTAGTATGATGGAATCGTGCCAACCAGTCCAGTTTTGAAATTTCATTTTCAGATAAACGGGTGGTTACTGTCTCCATAATAAATACATTTGAAGTAATCGTATATATTATTGATGGTGATATTATATCAAAAAATTCAGATCAATTCACGTTTTATCCAGATACACTGTCTGTGATGGGAAGGCAACGTCCACACCCAGCTCTTCCAGCAGGTACATGATCTTCAGGTTGAAATCTTCCTTGATCTGGAGATGTTCATCCCATACAGTGGTCCTGGTAAAACAGTATATGAAAATATCCAGCGAATAGGCCCCAAAATCAGTAAAACGTACTATATTGAAATTGTGATCGAACCTGGGGTCGTCCTGTATGATCTGCTTGATACCATCTACCACCCGGGTCATCTGGGTTGCTGTGGTCCCGTAGGTCACACCCAGGGTGAAGTTGATCCTGCGTTTTGGCCTGGCAGAATAATTTATCACTCCATCTTTTATAAACCGGCTGTTGGGAAGGGTTACCAGAGCCTGGTCGAACCTGCGAATACGGGTTGACCGAAAACCGATCTCTTCCACCGTTCCCTCGAAATCCGCAATTTCTATCCAGTCACCTATGCGAAACGGCCGGTCTGAAAAGACGGTAAAGGACCCGAACAGGTTGCTTACCGTATCCTGGGCAGCCAGGGCAAAGGCCAGGCCTCCGATCCCCAGTCCTGCCAGGAGCGAGGTTATATCATAGCCAAAATTGCGGACAATGAATAGGATACCAAGAACCAGCACAAAGATGCGGAGAGTTTTAACAATCATTGGAGCAAGCTGATCATCGAGTCTGCTGTCACTTTTTTCAGCGAATCTTAAGATAATATATCCAACGACATCTATCAGTTTGAATACTAGATATAGCAGTAAAAATGAAACAGCCAGGATATATGCATTATTAGTAATCAGGCTGACACTCACAAAACCTATTTGATCTGGTAATTGCAGGGACAGAATCCCAATATACAAACCCTGCAGTAAAATAAAATAACTAATAGGTGTTTTAACAGTCTTTATTATAAAATCATCAATATCAGTTTTTGTGCTTTTTGTGATTACAGTTATTTTTTTCTCTAAAATATATAGAAAAATTGACCTGATAAGAAATGTCAGGAATATTATTATGAAGAATAATCCCAGCTTTTCAATAGGAACACCTAATATTTCCGCATTCAAGATGTCTGAGATTGTTGCCATACCACTATTCTGTTAAGAGTTGTATCGGTATTTAAAAGTTATTGTGAACGAGATTGCCAATAATTTGGAATTATATAAATCTGAGAGGTAATATCTGATAGTAATCCTTTTTAGTCAATCTGACTATTAACCACCCATAATGACAGGTGCAATAGCATTAATATCCTCAGGTCTGGACTCCACGGTAGCATTCAAGAAGGCGTTTGATACTTTTGATCAGGTGATCTGCATTACCTTTGACTACGGCCAGCGGGCCGCACCAAGAGAAATTGAAAATGCCACAGCCATCTGCAAAAAATACAAATGTGAGCACCATGTGATCCAATTGCCCTGGTATAGAACCTTCAGTGGGAGCCTGACCGGTACTGAAAACCTGCCTGAACCTTCAATGCCAGACCTGGACGATCTGGAAAAGTGCCTGGATACTGCCCGCAGTGTTTGGGTCCCGGCCCGCAACATGGTTTTTTTATCAATCGCCTCCTCCTTTGCAGAAGCACACAATTACGGGCATATCGTAGTGGGATTTGATGCTGAGGAAGGTGTCACCTTCCCTGATAATACTCCTGAATTCATACATCTGTTTGACAAAGTTTTGGAATACGGCACCATGAACCATCCTACAATTTTTGCGCCCCTTGTTGATCTTGATAAAGAGGATATTGTAAGATTGGGACTTGAAATTCAGGCACCCATGGAATATTCCTGGTCATGTTATACCTCTGATCCAGTTCCATGCGGGGTATGCGAATCCTGTATGAGACGAAAACGCGCATTTTCAAGGGCTGGAACATCTGACCCCCTCCTGGCAAGACTGGGCAAATCTTAATGCCCTCATTGACGGTTATAGAGTTGAAATGAGCCTGGACGAAGAAATCAAAGATATTGAGGATGAGATCCGCAAAACTTCTTACAATAAAGCCACATCCCACCATATTGGCAGACTGAAAGCCAAACTTGCCAGATTAAAAGAAGATGTACAAAAAAGGGCTAGCTCCAAAGGTGGAGGCGACGGCTACTCTGTCAAGAAATCCGGGGATGCCACTGTTGTACTTGTGGGTTACCCATCAGTGGGTAAATCCACGATATTGAACAGATTAACAGATGCCAAGTCTGCGGTAGCAGCCTACGAATTTACCACGCTTGATGTAATACCTGGAACGCTTCTGCACAACCATGCCACCATCCAGATACTGGACGTGCCCGGATTGGTAAAGGGGGCAGCTTCAGGTCGGGGCAGGGGAAAAGAGGTCATATCTGTGGTCAGAAACGCAGACCTTGTGGCATTTATAATAGATGTATTCAATACCAACCACCTGGTTACCCTTGAGAAAGAACTATATGATGCTGGTATCAGGATCAATACCAGAAGACCTGATGCCAGAGTTCTAAGAAAATTCCGGGGCGGGGTCAATATTAATTCTACTGTTGAACTGGAATTTGATGAGAGTATTATAATCTCCATACTTAGAGAATATAAGATCCATAATGCTGAAGTGCTCATCCGGGAACCTATCGACATTGACGAGTTCATTGATGCACTGCTGGGCAACAGGAAATATATCAATGCCATAACAATCATCAATAAGATGGATCTGGTGGATGATAAATTCAAGTCAGATATCAGAACCACGTTTCCGGATGCGTTCTTGATCTCAGCTAATGAGGATGAGAATCTGGATACGTTGAAGGATGCCATTTTTGAAGAGCTCGATTTCATCCGTATTTATATGAAACCCCAAGGTGAGCCAGCTGATATGGATGAGCCTATGATAGTACAAAACGGTGTAAATGTGGGTGATATCTGTGATAAAATACACCGGGATTTCAGGCGCAGGTTCAGGTATGCCCAGGTGTGGGGTAAATCAGCAAAACATGAAGGCCAGAGAGCAGGGTTGGAACATACTCTAATGGATGATGACATTCTGACAATTATTACTCAAAAGTGACTTGCAAGAGTTCAGTTAAGGAACTCTTCTATTCGTTCTAATGAAGTTTTTAATTCATCCAGGCTGGAGGCATAGGAACACCTCAAAAATCCTGTGCCAGACTGGCCAAATACATCCCCGGGTACCACTGCCACCTTTTGCTGATGCAGCAGGTCTTCGGCAAATTGGGCTGATGTCATTCCTGTAGACTGTATTGACGGAAATGCATAGAATGCGCCTTTGGGTTCAAAACAATCCAGACCAAGACTGTTCAGGCCAGAGACAAAGAGCCTCCTGCGGCGGTTATATTCCCGCACCATTGCCTGCATCTCAGATTCTCCGTTCTTCAGAGCTTCAATGGCCCCCATCTGGGCTGTGATGGGTGCACACAGCATGGTATATTGATGAATGAGGAGCATGGCGCTGATTATGCTGGGTGGTCCCATGGCATACCCAATACGTAAGCCAGTCATAGCATGGGATTTGGACAGACCGTTCAATAGTATGGTGCGCTCATTCATGCCGTTGAGGGACGAGAAGCAGGTATGTTTACCATTATATGTCAACTTGTCATATACCTCATCTGAGATGACCAGCAGGTCGTGTTCCACTGCCACATCTGCCACTTCCTCCAGATCATGCTTCCTCATCACAGCCCCTGTGGGGTTGTTGGGATAGCTCAGAATAATGGCTTTTGTCTTATCATTTACTGCGGCCTCGATCTGCTCGCCCGTTACCCGGAACTCGTTTTCCCTGGACGTGGAAACAGAGACCGGTGTGCCTCCGGCAAAGATAATACCGGGTTTATATGAAACATAACAGGGTTCATGGAAAATAACCTCATCACCAGGGTTCACTATTGCTCTAAGTGCCAGATCGGTTGCTTCACTTACTCCTGTGGTCACAAGAATTTGATCTTCAGGATTGTAATCCACCCCGTAATCATTATGGAAGGAATCTGATATGGCTTCCCGTAATTCAATCAATCCTGAATTTGAGGTATAGGATGTAAAACCCTTTTCCAGGGAATAAATACATGCTTCCCTGATATGCCATGGAGTGGTAAAATCAGGTTCTCCCACACCTAATGAGATGACATCGTCCATCCCTATTACCATATCAAAGAATTTCCTGATACCCGAGGGTGGAACGGCATTGACCATATTTGAGAGGAATTTTTTGCTATCAGTCATCGGGCAGCCACTTCAAGGGGATATGGCGAGTCTTTTTGATTTGGCTTTTTCAAATAAAGTGACGCCATCTTCTTTGTATGTTTTCAGAACAAAATGTGTAACAGTGCTCTGTACCTGGTCAAGGGTCGCTATCTTCTCTGCCACAAAAAAAGCCACCTCTTTCATGGAGTTCCCCCGTACCGTTAAGGAGAGATCGTGATCCCCTGATATCAGCCTGATCGAGCGGACCTGATTGAAACTGGCTATGCGCTGTGCAATAGCATCGTATCCTGTCCTGTCTCCCAGGTTTATCTTGAGTTCGATGACGGCATAGATGTATTCTTCTCCCACTTTGTCCCAGTCGATAACTGCCTTGTATTTACGAATGACACCACTGTCTTCAAGTTCTTTAATACGGGACCGTACCTCTTCTTCCGAATATCCCGTTAAAAGAGCAATCTCTGCCAGATCTTTTTTAGGGTCCTGCTCGATTATTTCAAGTATCTCATTCATAAACACACCTTCATTTTAAGGTTAGACTTCCAATGTATTATCAGTAGATAGATTTTGCGTTTTACTGGTTTAGTCTTAGGAGTGTATCACACAATTTATTGGCAGTGTCATCAACGGTTTTCAAACCTTCTTCGTCAGAGTCCACATCCTTTATGGCAATACCGCCAAAATGGGAATTATCTCCCACAACGATCATGCCGTGAATATGCATCCATGCATGGATAGACCAGATAGTATATTCCTGGCCGCCGTTACGGGAACCGCCTACTGCCAGGGCCGCACCTACCTTATCCTTTAATAAAAATCCGTTTCTTCTAAGCATTACTGATCGATCCAACAGGCACTTCAACTGTCCTGAAAGGGTCCCGAAATATACAGGAGATGATATTAATATCCCATCAGCTGATTCCAGTTTATCGTATATCTCAGTCATGTTATCTTCTATCTGACAAGATTTTTCTTTCCTGCATTCTCCGCAGTCAGTACATGGAGATATATCAGTGCCTGCCAGAGTGATTTTTTCAACATCAAATCCCCTTTTTTTTGATGTGGCCAGTGATCGATCTATCAACCTGCTGTTATTGCCGGTTTTATGAGGACTGCCTGAAATTCCAATTATTTTCATCTGTTACCTCACCAACATGAGTATTTTTAGCATGTTCTATCTACATCTAAAACATTTTGATGTATCCATGACAACATTTTCGATATCTCCATCTTCAACAATAAAGTATGCATCATACCTTTCCTCAAAGTCCATGATCTTCTGGTTCATTACACCCCGGCTGTGGGCAAACACAAGATCATGGTCGGTCTGCTTGAGAATATATTCTTTATTTCCTATTTTAATAACAGTAAAAATTTCACCTTTATCTTCCGTACCTATGTGAAGGATATCTCCTGGTTTCAGGTCCCTTACAAGATTAGGCCTTTTCTTTGTTTTAATTCCATATTCTGTATTCATCCGATCATCCTCAAATTTGATTTTATTAAAGTATAACCATATATTAAATTTTCATTATTTCTTGGCAATAGAAAGTACCATCTGTTTCAAATCATTTATCGAAGGTGGCACTCCTACAAAGGCAACTTTATCATTTATAAGTATGGTGGGCACTCCTGATATTCCATGTGACACTGCCCTCTGGTACCCTTCAGGTGTAGATACTGATGTCTCAATCGCAATCACATCAGGCAGTGAATTTGCCATTTCTTTGACCATATTGACAGCTAACGGGCAGTAAGAGCATGAAGGTGAGGTCAATACTTCTACATATATGGGTTTAATTTATACCATCTCCACATATTAAGATTTAGCTTAGAACACAAATAGTTTTGCATTGATTGTGCAAAACCACTTGTTTTCATTTTATCAACCAGCCATTTATTCTTTTTAAACAATCAAAAATATAAACCTGCAGGTCTTTTCAGGAACAATGCGTCCCAATATAATCTTGAATGCTGCCATGGCTGCAGATGGAAAAATATCAACCATCAAACGAAAGCAGGTCCGGATATCGGGTAATGATGATTTTGCCAGAATGGACCTGATGCGAGCACGTGCCGATGCTGTTATGGTGGGTATTGGTACAGTACTGGCTGATGACCCCAGTCTTACTGTCAAATCAGAACGCCTTCGTCTTGAGCGAAAACAAAGATGCGGATGTGAGGACCCGATCAGAATTGTGGTTGACAGCATGGCCAGGACTCCAATTGATGCTGATATTTTCAATAAGGGGGACGGGGATATTATTATAGCTGTAAGTAATAATGCACCTGCGAACAGAGTGAAAAAACTTAATGAAAAGTCCAGGATAATCAAAATCGGTAGGGATAGGGTAGACCTTGTGGGTCTAATGTCAAACCTGAAAGATAGCGGCATAAATACGTTAATGGTAGAGGGTGGTGCAACACTGAACTGGGCATTGATATCCCGGGAACTGGTAGATGAAATCCACACTTACATTGGAGCAATTATACTGGGTGGCGAAAATGCGCCTACACTTGTGGACGGGACCGGATTTTTCACCAGTGAAGATGCAGTTAAACTTGAACTGGCTTCAATGGAAAAGATGGACAATGGGGTACTACTACGTTGGCATGTGTTGAAACAGGAAAAATAAGATGGGAATTGGAGTTTTATTTTAGCATGAAAGTACCCTCAGTCTTAACATCCCTCGATTACCGTTGTAAAGAAAACAACAATCTCCGGGGATGTTAAGATCAAGGATGTTTATTTGTCATGTTACATCTGTGTTCTTTTTGTTTACAATTGCAAACATCTCACTTATTACATGAGTTTCGGCGATTTTAATTTTATCACCGTATTAAATTATACAAGCC
>JACUTQ010000079.1 GCA_014859725.1 Methanosarcinales archaeon
CCTATCTATTAAACTGTTTTAAATAGATTATAAACAAACAATAAAAGAAGGATTGTAAGGACTTATCCCAGCAATTGCCGGATGCCAGATATGAATAATGATTGACGATCTGAAATAGCAATAAAATTATGCAGATAAATTAATAATACATGGAAAACAAGAGCAAAAGCTGAAATAGAAATGTTCAAACCTAAGGAAGATATTCGATTTGATCAGACCAGGATCAGATTTTCAATTTAATATACATTTTAAACCCAAAACGCAAAGTAGTGGAAATTATACAAACATGTAATGTAACGGTCTCGTAATTCTGGAAAAATACGATACCTATGAAGGTAATCATATTATAAAAATGAATAGAGTGAATGCGTTATGGATAAGAAAGATGCGGAAATAATTAAGATCACCCAGGACGGCATTCCCCTCATTTCAAGACCGTTCAAAGAAGTTGCCGAAAATCTTGGGATTTCAGAAAATGAAGTAATCAGGAGGTTGGGTGATTTGCAGCGTCAAGGTATCATTCGACGGTTCGGGGCATCTATTGGCCACAGGGCGATAGGTATTACTGCGAACGCCATGTGCACTTGGAATGTGCCAAATGATCAGGTGGAAGAAGTAGGGGCGATCATGGCTGGATTTTCTGAAGTAACCCATTGCTACGAAAGACCCAGAAGAGAGGAATGGCCATATAATCTTTTTACCATGGTCCATGCCTATACTCGTGAGGAATGCAGGAAAGTGGCTGAACAAATATCCAGAGCTACAGGGATAGATAATTACAGTATTCTTTTTAGTGAAAAAGAATTTAAAAAGACGGGTGTCAGGCTTTGAAAGCGGATGAAATACCAAGCCTCCTCCCCCTCATGGTTGAAATGAAAAACAGGAAGGTGGTAATATTTGGTGGAGGACAGGTGGGTGAAAGAAAAGCTAGCCTCTTCTCCAGATATGCTCCCACAACTGTCATAAGCCGCAGTTTTACTCCAGGTCTTTATGAGTTGGAAAAACAGGGGGTCAATCTAATAAACACAACCGTCACCTTGTCTGATGAGGTGATATTGGGACATATCAAGGATGTTTTTTTGGTAATACCAACGACCTCTGATCAGGAACTTAATAGAAGGATAGCTGAATTGGCACATCAGAGCAGTTCTCTGGTAAACTCTGTGGATGGACTGGAAGATATTGCAGTGCCTTCTATAATTGAGAAAGGGGACATCACCATAGCCATTTCCACTAAAGGAGCCAGCCCTGCCCTCTCTAAATATATGAGACAAAAGATCGAGGAAATAATACGGCCGGAATTTGAAGATATGGCAAGGATCTTGAAAGATATTAGACCGAAATTAATTCAACAGGTTCCTAAACAGGAAGACCGCTCCAGGATATTGTGGACCATTTTAGAAGATAGCGATGTTTGGGAGGCATTACCAGAATCCTATGATAAGGCACTGAAAATCGCCCTAAATCATTTAATAAATGGAAATAATTAAACTAACTTGGATGCATTATTGTTAATAAAGGAGTTCTAATGACTGAGATTTCAAGCATGTTGATCACCCATAAAAAAGCGAGTGTTGAAGATATTGAAAAACTTCACGCATGGCATGGGGGTGTTGACCAGATTTTGCAGAAATTGTATGCCCATGAGCTAGTAATGGAATGTGCCGTACTTATGACCTGCAACAGAGTTGAAGTTTATGTGGTCTCACCAAAGGGCAGCAAAGTTCTGTTTAATTTTGCGAAAGAAATGAAAGTTCCCAATTTGATTGTTGATTTTCATGATCATGAGGAGTCAATGCACCATCTGATGAGGATAACCTCAGGTTTGGAGTCCATGATAGTGGGAGAAGACCAGATACTGGGTCAGGTAAAGGATTTGTATAATATCGCAAAGCAGAGCAAAACCACTGGCAAGATGCTGGATACGGTGTTTGGTAAAGCTATTCAGGTGGGTAAAAGGGTCCGTAACGAAACAATGATTAATAAAGGGTCTGTATCCATCGGTTCTGCAGCAGTTGAACTGGCAGAGGATGTGCTTGGCACTCTGAATGAAAAGAACGTGATGATAATTGGTGTGGGAGAGATGGGGACACTTGTTGCCAGGGCACTGGCTAATAAAAATATTAATGTTATATATGTGGCCAACCGCACCTTCGAGAAAGCAGAAAAGCTTGCTGACGAATTGGAAGGTATTGCCATAAAATATGAGCTAATGCCCGAATATATCAAAGAATCCGATGTGGTGATAAGCGCAACAGCAGCACCCCATCTGGTGATTACCAGGGAAATAATGGAAGAAGCAATGTCGAAGCGCAGTGCAGAGATTTTACTAATTGATATTGCTAATCCCAGGGACATTGATGAGACTGTCACCGAAATAGACAGCATCAAGCTTTTCAATATCGACAGCTTGCGAAATGTAAGTGAGAGAAATCTGGCCAACCGCAAAAATGAGATACCTAAAGTAAATAAAATTATTGAAGAAGAGATGGAACTTCTAAAAACATATTATAAGCGTCAGCGTGCTGACCGGATCATATCTGCAATGTATAGCAGAATCGATGAAATAAGATGCAGAGAAAGAGATGTTGCAATAAACAAGCTCAATGCCTGGCTTACCCTGGGTGAAGTGGAACATGATGTGCTGGATGACCTCAGCCATTCAGTAGCCAACAAGATACTTGCCGAACCCACCAAGATTCTGCGAAGTGCCGCCGAACATGATAATGAGGAGTTATTAGATACTGCGGCTTTGCTGTTCGGATTAAACGGCAGCAGGAATAACAAAAATACAAATAAAAAATAAATATGGATGAATGTTTTATGTTTCCCACCACAAGATTGAGACGTTTACGGACACCTATAATGAAAAGAATGTTCAGTGAAACAAAGCTTTCAGTAGATGACATGATTGCACCACTCTTTGTTGACGAGAATCTCACTCAACCTCAGCCCATACCATCTATGCCCGGGATACAAAGAGAAACTCCAAAAAGTGTGGTGGATGAAGCAAAAGAATTGGCTGATCTGGGTATCCCTGCACTGATCCTGTTTGGAATACCAAAAATAAAAGACGAGACTGGAAGCCATGCATATGGCGAAGATGATGTTGTCCAGAATGCAACCCGTGATATAAAGGCAGAACTGGGAGATGATATGATGGTCATAACTGATCTGTGTCTTTGTGAGTTCACGACACACGGGCACTGTGGTGTGGTGGATTATGATACTGAGGCGATCTTGAATGATCCGACCCTGCCTATACTGGGCAAGACCGCAGTCAGTCAGGCCCGGGCAGGTGCAGATATGGTTGCACCTTCAGGCATGATGGACGGGATGGTCGATGCCATAAGAAAAGCACTTGACCAGAACAGTTTTCAAAACATTCCTATTATGTCATATGCTGCCAAATATTCATCATCGTTCTACGGTCCCTTCAGGGATGCGGCAGATTCAGGATATGCATTTGGGGACAGGTCTACTTACCAGATGGACAATGGCAACAGTAACGAAGCCCTTAGGGAGGTTGAGCAGGACATCAAGGAGGGCGCTGATATAATAATGGTAAAGCCGGCCCTGCCTTACCTGGATATTATATACAGGGTCAAACATGAATTTAATATGCCAACAGCAGCCTACAATGTCAGTGGCGAGTATTCAATGATAAAAGGGGCAGTAGATAACGGCTGGCTGGATGAAACAGCAATCATGGAATCCTTAATATCAATTAAACGCTCAGGAGCAGATGTTATACTTACATATTTTGCCAAAGATGTAGCAGTGAACCTCAAATCTTAAGGATGCAAATTGTTTCGAAAGTATAAAATATATTTATACTAAAAATCAATTATGCTATCGGTGGTGATAAAGAATAGAATCACATCAATCAACTAATGGAAAGATCAATATAATTATATCAAAACAGGATAAAGCCAGTCAGAATATCAAGAACATCCTGCTGCAGATCAGAGACTGGGTACCAATTCAAGTCGATTCCCCTGAAGTAATTACTGCAGTTGAATTTAAGAAATTCAGAGTTATAGAGATCGAAGGGATGCATATCTACCAGGACGGGCTTGATAAGCGATTGGCAGCATGCCAACTGGAATCTGATATTATTATTTTTGCCTCCAAACATCGAAGTAAGGATGGAAGACGTTTACTTACTGTACATCCCACAGGAAACACCAAAGAGGCAAAATTCGGTGGGAATCCAATGGAACTGGCAGCAGCAGCTCCTCAAGCCATGCGTTCTATCTATATGAATCTCAAGACATTGACCAAGAACGAGGATTTCCAGGTGTCTCTGGAGAGTACTCATCACGGTCCCAGTGACCTGAAAATTCCGTCTTTATTTGTTGAGATCGGAAGCTCGGAAAAAGAGTGGATTGACCCGCTGGCTGGCCGTATTGTGGCAAATGCGATACTTTTGATTGGGGATGAAAATGTGCCGGTGGCAGTCGGATTAGGAGGCAATCATTATGCACCCCGTCAGACAAAATTGATGGAAGACATCGAAGTTACTTTTGGCCACATCTTTCCAACCTATAAACTTGATGACCTTAACAAGGACCTGATCATGCAAGCATTTGACCGCTCATGTGCGGATTTTGCGTATTTTGACAGAAAATCCATGAAAGCGAGACAGCGCGATCGTCTTTCTGCTATTGTTGAAAGTCTGGGATATGAGGTCTTGCGGGAGAGTGATATCAGGGAAATGGATGGGGTACCCTGGCAGTTCTGTCTGCTATTGAGGGAAAAAGTTAAAGATATATGTCCCACAGGTCGAACCCATTTTACTGAAAGTATCAAATGCGAGATTCAAACAGCATGTCAGGGATGTGTCTGTCCTAAGGTGAAGGTGGCAACCATCAATCCTGAACTTCTCAGTGAAGCAGAGAAACTTGATCGTCCCAGATTGGAGGCATTTCTGGAAAAACATAGTATAGCTTATCTGGAACACAAGAACGGCCGGTTCTCACATATTATCATATCACTGGATGATGAATGCTCTCGACTGGTAGCTGAACAACTAATAAATGAATGCTTTAATATAGTAAAAGAACACTACGATGTACGGTATGAAAAAGATGAGGGAATACTATACCTCATCAGTAGAAAATTCAGTCCAGAACTGGCCAAGGAATACGGAATATCATCAGGACCTATGTTTGGTACATTAGCAAACGGAAAATCTGTGACCTTGAATAACAGGACGATTACGCCGGAAATGGTTTATGAAACTAATGAAAAAGCCATTCGACTTAAGAATATTAATTTGTAGATAAAATATTGAGGGATAAAAGGATGGAATCCATTATCAAAGAAGCAATCTCAAGGGCTGAGCAGGAGGGGCGGAATTCAGAGGCAAAACCAAAGCATACATTTGGTGAAACTGATGAAGACCTGGAAGAAGTTCTTAAACTATTAAAAACAAACATACGCGTGTTCGGGTGTGGCGGTGGCGGTTCCAATACTATCCAGAGGATGACGGAAGAAGGTATCACCGGAGCCGAGCTTTATGCATTAAATACAGATGCTCAGCATCTATTACATATTGTTGCAGAAAGGAAAATATTGATCGGAAGGAAAAAGACCCGTGGTCTTGGTGCTGGCAGTTTACCTCAGATAGGAGAAGAAGCAGCCAAGGAAAGTGATGAGGAGATAATTGCAGCCGTCGAAGGTTCTGATATGGTATTTATTACGTGTGGTCTTGGCGGCGGTACAGGAACTGGCTCGGCTCCTGTTGTTGCAGAGGCAGCAAGAGAGGCTGGCGCGCTGACCATCGCTGTGGTCACACTTCCATTCAGTGTTGAAGGATCTGTCAGGCGTGCTAATGCTGAAGCAGGTCTTGAACGTCTGAGAGACGTGGCCGACACTGTTATTGTAGTGCCCAATGATAAGCTTCTTGAAGTTGTCCCAAGACTGCCACTGCAGGCTGCATTCAAAGTATCAGATGAAGTGTTGATGCGGGCAGTGAAAGGTATCACAGAACTAATAACAAAACCAGGGCTGGTTAACCTGGATTTCGCTGATGTAAGAACCATCATGCAAAAAGGTGGTGTAGCCATGATCGGTCTTGGTGAATCTGATGGCGAGAATAAAGCTACGGAATCTGTACAGAAAGCACTGCGCAGTCCCCTGTTAGACGTTGATATTTCTGGCGCAACATCGGCGCTGGTCAATGTGGTGGGCGGACCTGATATGACCATTGCTGAAGCAGAGAATGTTGTGGAAGAGGTTTACAGCAGGATCGATCCTGAAGCAAGGCTTATCTGGGGTGCTCAGATTGATCCGGAACTCGAGCATACAGTACGCACCATGCTTGTGGTGACCGGAGTGAAATCTGCTCAAATTTATGGTAAAGGTAGCAGCCGTAACATTACCAGTCGTTATGGAATAGATTTTGTAAAATAGATTTATACAAATTATGATTGGCAGGTCTTTTTCCTGTCAATCGAAAAGTATTTTTATCAACAACTTAATTAGAGCTACTTTTATCTTAATATCTATTATCTAATCCTCTCGGGAAGTGAAACAAATTGGCAACCAGAAATACAGCTCCACCCACAATACCGCTGAAACTCAGCGAATATGTCCGAATAATAAAGCTGACACGCAAACCCACCAGAGAAGAATTCACTATGATCGCTAAAGTATCTGGGGCAGGTCTTCTTCTTATCGGGCTGATCGGATTCATAATATTTTTTATATTGACCGAGATCCCTCAAGCATTATGACCAAACCTTATTATATCAACCTGACATTATGGGGGAGTTGTGAACCAATCACATGAATGAAGTAGAAGAAACTGAGATATTTGTGGTAAAAACCACTGCAAATCAGGAAAGATCTGTGGCCAATCTAATAGAGATGATGGCAAAGAAAGAGAATTTGGCCATTAGAGCTATCCTTGCCCCTGATGAATTAAAAGGATATATTCTGGTGGAAGCAGAATCTGCTGATGTGGTAGAACAGGCTATTCAGACACTACCCCATGCCAGAAGTCTGATTAAAGGTGCTTCCACGCTTAAAGAAGTGGAACATTTCCTAACACCAAAAACAGCTGTGGTAGGGATCACAGAAGGAAGTATTGTTGAGCTTATTACAGGACCATTTAAAGGTGAAAAAGCCAGGGTCAAGAGAGTGGACGAGACCCATGAAGAGATCACTGTGGAACTGTTCGAGGCCATGGTACCCATACCCATCACAGTACGGGGCGATAACGTAAGGGTATTAAAACGAGAGGAACAGGAATAACATTCATAATAAGATTATTTAAAATATTTTACGAGGTAATTATATATGGGACAGGTAGTAGAAGCATTAGTACCGGGCGGCCATGCAAACCCCGGTCCTCCATTGGGTCCGGCACTGGGTCCATTGGGCGTTAATATTAAAGAGATCGTGGAAAGCATAAATGAAAAAACAGCCGATTTCAATGGAATGCAGGTTCCTGTGAAACTGATTTTTGATGATAAGAAGAACTATACCATCGAGATCGGAACACCACCCACATCTGCATTGATATTAAAAGAACTGGGGCTTGAAAAAGGTTCAGGACAGTCAGGAACTGAAACTGTTGGCAATTTAACCATTGAGCAGGCTTCAAAAGTAGCCCGAATGAAGCGGGACGGACTTTTGGCATCGGATTTCAAATCGGCTGTCAATGAGATTATCGGTAGCTGTGTACCCATGGGTGTAACTGTGGAAGATATGGACCCAAGGGAAGCACAAAAGGCTGTTAAGGCCGGAACTTTCGATGATAGATTGGGTGAAGACTGAATTGACCGATAATTTAAAATACTTATCATACAGTGTAAGAACCCGATTTACGAAACCGTAGAAGACCGGAAGGTCGTGAGTCAAAGTGGCAGATACTACGGGAGGAATATATGACATTCGAACAAACATTAGAAGCAGTTAAACAGGCGCTAGATAAGGCGCCTGAGCGAAAATTTAAAGAGAATTTTGATCTGGCAATCAATCTTAAGAGTATTGATATGAGCATTCCAGCAAATCGTGTGGATGAGGAGATCATTCTTCCCAACGGTCTGGGAAAATCTATTAAAATTGCTGTTTTTGCTAAAGGTGATATTGCTCAGAGAGCTACGGCTGCTGGCGCTGAAGTGATTATCGATCCCGAAGAGATCGATGGGCTTAAGGATGATAAAACAAGAGCTCGTGGACTTGCAAATGAGATCGATTCCTTTGTAGCAGAAGTAGCATACATGCCCTCCATTGCCAAGGCACTTGGACCCGTTTTGGGTTCCAGGGGAAAGATGCCTGAACCGCTGACACCAGATAAGAACATTGAAGATATTATTAGAAAGGCTAAAAATTCGATCAGGGTACGAAGCAAGGACAAACTAACTTTTCATCTTCCAGTGGGACGCAGGGATATGGAACCTGAAAAACTGGCACAAAATGTTGAGACCATTATTTCAAGAGTCGAACATAAACTGGAAAAGGGAAGGCAGAATATCAAGTCGATCTATGTCAAGACCACCATGGGGCCGGCAGTGAAGGTGATCTGAATGGACGAAGTACACCACAGTTCGCATATCCCAAAGTGGAAAATTGACGAGATCGAGGATATTAAGACCAACATCAAGAAATATCCGGTGATCGGGCTGGTTGGTATTCATGGACTACCTTCAAAGCAGCTTCAGCAGATGCGCTCAAACATAAGAGGAACGGTATTTATCAAGATATGCAAGAACACTCTCATAAGAAGAGCACTGGAAGAGTCTGCTGACGAGATCAAACCCCTGGAAGGATACATTGATCAGGAAATGGGACTGGTATTCTCAAACGAGAATTCATTCAAATTATATAAGCTCCTTGAATCCAGCAAGACCCCTGCACCAATTAAGGCCGGTATGGAAGCTCCGGTAGATATCATTGTCGAAAAGGGACCTACTGGATTCCCACCCGGTCCTATTGTCGGCGAATTGCAAACGGCTGGTATCCCAGCTGCAATAGAAGGGGGGAAGGTCGTAATAAGGGAAAAAAAGGTTGTAGCCAAACAGGGTGAGGTTGTTTCACAGAAACTGGCTGCAATGCTGAACCGACTGGAAATATTTCCTTTGGAATTGGGTCTGGAGGTCAAGGCTACTTTCGAGGACGGCATTTTACTGGATGCTTCCAATCTTGCAATCGATGAGGCCCTATATTCACAGAACTTCATATCAGCTGTCCAGCAGGCTTTCAATCTGTCGGTAAATGTGGCATATCCAACAAAGACCACAATTACAGCTCTACTTGTCAAAGCTGTTTCAGAATCCAGGAATCTGGCAGTGAATGCTGTGATATATGAGCCTGAAATTATGGATACTCTACTTTCCAAATGTCAGATCCAGATGCTTGCCCTGGCAGGTCTGATATCAGATGAAGCTTTGGATGAGGATCTGAAAGCACGATTGGGTGCACAGGTTGCTGTGAGCCATGTCGATACCAAACCACAAGAAGCTGAAGAAGAGATTAAGGAAGAGGTCGCTGAAGAAGAAGTAACTGAAGATGACGCGGCCGGGGGTCTTGGGGCCCTGTTCGGATAATAATAATAAAATTATAGTCAATTTATAAAAGGTGATAAGAAATGGAATATGTTTACGCAGCACTTTTACTGCACAATGCAGGTAAAGAAATAACAGAAGATACAATTACAGCAATTCTGCAAGCAGCTGATGTCGAAGTCGATGCAGCAAGAGCAAAGGCTCTGGTAGCGTCACTTGACGGAGTTGACATTACAGAGGCTATTGAGAAAGCAGCTTTTGCAGCACCTACCGCAGCAGCACCTACCGCAGCAGCTCCAGTGGAAGCTACTGCTGAAGCAGCAGTCGACGAAACAGCCGCTGAAGAAGAAGCTGAAGAGAGCGGAATGGAAGGACTGGGCGCTCTGTTCGGTTAATCGGGCAAATAATAAATTCTCAAAACCAGGCTGGAAAATATCCGGCCTGAAATATTTTTTTTTAGTTAAGCTAGTTGATAGCCAAATATGCTCTTCTATTAGACTCATATTTCGCACCCCTCTTTTGTAATATTTATCTTTTTTCCACCAAC
>JACUTQ010000080.1 GCA_014859725.1 Methanosarcinales archaeon
TCCAGGATTGTAAGATCCATCCCGTTATTAAGCAAACCGAAGTGCTGTTGCTTTCACCAGGCAGTGCCATAGTGCTTGAAATAATTGAAAATAAGGTTAAAGGGAAAATGATCCGATGTACGATGCAGTTATTTTGATTATGAAAAATCCTGACATATTCGATACCCAATGGTCATTCACTAACCAAGAGTAAAGATCAGATCAGCTCTATGCATGTCAGTACCCTCAAGTTCGGCATTGCTCATGTCCACAAAAATGAACCTGGCATCCTCAACATCCATATTGTTAAGATTGGCATTACTCAGGTCAACAAATACCAGGAGGGCTCCGTTTAAGCTAGCACCTTCCAGGTTTGCATTACTCATATCTGCAAAAATCAATCTTGATCCCTCCAAATGGGCACCACTGAAATTAGCATTACTCAAATCAATGAATATCCGGTTCATACTTTGTGCACCGTTCAAGTCCTGGCCACTTCGGGCCTCTGCCCGGGGTGCAGCCTGCCAGGTCAATGCAATTGCAATAACCCCAATAACGATAACAGTCCCCAGCAGTATAAAGAGAATATATGTCTTTCTTGATTCACTATGAGTTGCCAGAATATCAAGACCAATAAGAATAAGGATAACAGGCCAGAAACGCCAGACTGTACCCCAAAATCCTAAGGGAAGCATTCCAATATTGTTAAACAACAGAAATAAACCAATTATAACAAGGACTAAAGGACCCAATATCCCCAATCGCTGTTTCATTCATCTCACCGCGCGTTTAAAGAGCAGTCCTATCCCTATCAATATTAATAACAAGGCCAGGAATAGATCAGAACGCACCCAGTTTAAAAGGTGAAAACTATTAAGCAGGAAATAAGCACCAAGTAAAATCAGGATGACACCCAGCCATGTAGTATTTTCATTTTTTTTTTTGGCAGGTGATTCATCCTCCCTGCTCTCGATGGCACCTTTCACCTGCTCGGTCATCCCTTCTATATTCTTTTCAATTATGTCTTTTTGCGGCAGGTCTGCCTGCTCTGCTTCAGGCATTATGATGGCCAAAATAATATATAACAAGATACCAACACCATCAATTAGAACAAGCACTACAAATGCCAGTCTCACGATCACCGGATCTACCTTGAAATACTCTGCAATACCTCCACATACTCCCCATATCACATGGTCGGTCTTACTCTTGACCAACCGCTCATTTTTGGGCATTTGATCTTCGATAAAAATTCCTCCCTTTATGTCTATATGCTTTCTAACAGATGACATTTATACTATTTGCACAGCCCCTACTTAAACTCAATGATCATCTTATCTGCGGTACTCTTATTAATTGTAAAGACGTTTTGATAAACATCATACAGTGAGCGTATCCCATATGTACGATATATTAACACTGATCGTTTATACAGTCAATCAATGGTTAGCATTTATCGATCCGGTAACCTATGATTTTTTTGAAAAGTTCGGACTTGCTGCATTGATAGGCATACTTATAGGTATAGAAAGGGAACGCAAATCAATACGTGGAGATATTTTTGCAGGGGCCAGGACTTTTACTATAGCTTCGATTTTGGGGATGGTAAGCACATATATTGCCATACATCAGAATGCATTTTCCATATTGTATCTTACCATGATATTCCTGATTATCATCTCTACTGTCATGATCTATGTAAAAAATGTAGTCTACCGGCAGGTAGGAACTACCGGTGGGATTGCCTTATTCTTTGTTTTTCTAATGGGAGTGCTGGTTGCCTATGATTATTATTTATTTGCAACCATGGGTGCAGTAGCTGTTACATTCTTGTTGTTGGAAAAAACCACTTTCAGAACATTTGCCACAAACCTGAATCAGGATGAAGTAACAAATGCGGTCCAATTCTTGATAATAATATTCATACTATTCCCTATGACCCCGAATATTGTTATCCTGGATATAATAAATCTGAGGTATGCACTGGGTATTGTTGTGATCGTTTCTGCCATCAGTTTTATAAGTTTCCTGCTTATGAAGACGGCAGGACCGATGCGTGGTATACCCATATCAGGTCTAATAGGTGGTTTAGTAAACAGCGAAGCTACAACAGGCGCCCTGGCGTCTCTTGCCAGGAAAAAAGAGACCTATATCAGTGTCTGTTATCAGGGTATTGTATTATCAAATGCAACTATGCTCATCAGAAACCTGGTAATAGCTTTTATAGTTGATCCATCAGGAAATGTTTTGATCATGATGATCCCACCCCAGTTATTTCTTACTACTGTTAACCTGGGGTTAGCTGTTAAGGAAAAAAGAACAGACCAGGAGAACCTTGAAACCCTTGAGATCGAATCACCATTTGCTTTAAAACCTGCCTTCAAATTCGGGTTTGGGTTCGTAGTGCTGATCATTCTGGCCAACTACCTAAATCTTAATTTCGGATCGGTTGGGGTATTTTCTTTGGCATTGGGTGGATTGGTCAGTTCTGCAGCAGTTACGGCATCAATAGGTGCTCTGGCCTTTAAGGGTTCTATAACCCCGGCAACAGCAGCACTTGTGGCGATATTGGCAAGTGTGATCAGTACATCCAACAAGATTATTTTAGTGAGATATTCTGGTTCAGAGAAACTGAACAAAAAGGTACAAAAAAGTTTCTTGGTATTGATTATTGCGGGAGCAACAGCATTTATAATATGGGCAGCAGCTATCTCTTTATTATGATGGGGTCATTACTTCTCAGTACGCTAATATCATTGGTATAATTAATATAGGAATATGCTTATTTAATCATAAATTCAAATATTAAAAAAACAAGTATTATCAGGAGATAAAAAATATTATGAGTGATGGTGTTTTTAAAGGATATCCTACACGTCTGGATGATCTTCCAATTATGGTTGCAAGTGATTGTATTGAAATTGGGTCTTTCTTTCCCACACCATTTCATGATATTGAATCGATTTTTATTGAATGTGGTGGCGCAATTATTCTACGAGAGTAAGTCTTTTTACAGAAAAATCCTCCCTGATAACGGATATTTCCAGTCATATAAAGTCATACATTATATCAAATGAAAAATATTTTATGAACAGTTGTCACTGTAATAAAGTGGTTTAGAAAAAAATATAACAAGTCTGTGTTATTTTATCAAGTTTTAATCAGATTCTTTACACTTTTGAAAGGTATATGGTATTTTTTCGATATTTTAAGCTCTGCAAGATTAGTTGCATCTTGAAAAGCCATCCCCTTTGCCACGGATATGTCCCGTGTTTCACAAATTTCGTTAAGTATTTCAAATGTATCCATTGCTTATCATTTCTTTTAATAGATATTCTTGCATTTAAAACTATTTGATAATGATTTATAATAACAAATCAAAAAATAATTGAATTGTATAAAAAATAGGTTGAATATGTCTAATAAGATATAATATTCTGAAAACCTTCTGATCACTCTGATTTTAATATTACCTGAGGTAATATTTCTTAACTACTATTAACCGTTTTTTCTTCTGAATAACAATGTTCCAATGATGATCATCATCCAAAAGCCCACCAAGTCAATCCACTCATATAATTCAATAACAGGACAGGTCATAATAACCTCGAATATTACCTTTAAAGCAAAGAAAAAACCAGCAATAAAGAAAGCAAGATACAAATTCTCCCTTCTAAACATCATTATCAATAACCCGAGCAGCATTACTATTATCGCTGATACCAGATCTCTGAAAGTATCCATCATGATAACAGAGTAGATAATATTGGCTGCCCCGCCAATTATTAGTGGAATGGCAACGATCTTCCATAAGCGAATTTCCATGAAATATTATTCCCGTTACTTACACTTATTAATCTTCCCAATTTGATTCTTACCTATTAAATAAGTAAACAATTATGTTTAACATACCCCTTTAAAATAAGTGCTTACAATTAATATATAGAAATGGAGTCCAATATTCTCATTGATACATATAATCGTAAAATAACATCCTTACGGGTATCGATAACCAGTCAATGCAATCTTAATTGCTTTTACTGTCATAATGAAGGACAGAGCGGGCATGAATCAGATATGAGTGCTGACCTCATTACCAACATAATAAATACTGCTGCGAGTCTGGGTGTAAAACGGGTAAAATTTTCTGGTGGTGAGCCCCTGTTGAGAAAAGATTTCGAAAAAATACTTGCTGATCTTCCTGAATTAAATAATGTATCTGCCACCACAAACGGAGTGTTATTATCCAAAAGAGCTGCAGGGCTAAAAGCTGCAGGGTTGGACAGGGTAAATATAAGTCTGGATACCTTAGACCCGAAAGTTTATTCAAAGATATGTGGATGTAATGGGAATACCCACCAGAAAGTTCTGGATGGAATCTATGCAGCTGTAGATGCGGGTCTGATTCCTGTTAAACTGAATCTTGTAATGCTCAAGGGTTTAAATTCAGATGAACTTGATGATATGATCGAATTTATTAGAAGATTTAACGGGGACGTTATCCTGCAGATAATAGAACCGATGGATTTCGGCAGTGTACAACATGTGAGTATGGATGATATTGAAAAGAAATTGATTTCCAGGGCATCCAGTGTCACAGAGAGGAAAATGCACCGCAGGAAGAAATATCTGATAGATGGCTCGGAAGTTGAACTTGTGAGGCCTATTGATAATTCGGAATTTTGTGCCAACTGTAACCGTTTAAGGGTGACTGCCGATGGAAAATTGAAACCCTGCTTATTGAAGAACGACAACCTTGTGGATGTGAGCAATGCCTGTGAACATGATCTTCCCTCATTATTTATCCAGGCTGCAAAAAGACGGGAACCCTTCTATAAAGGAAATTAGTTAATAGAAAGCAGGAAATCAAGGACCATTGTTGTGAAATATGTCTCTATGATTGCCGCAATGAATATCAACGGAATGATCACAATAAGATAGATCCTGATAGCATTTAGAAATTCATATTTAAGGTCTACTTGTTTTATTTGAAATATTTTTTGAAAGATACGTACACCCAGTTTCATACCGATACTTGCGCTTGTAAATGTTATGGGAATTTCGATTATACCATGAGGGATCAAAGTGATAAACACTAATAAGAAACCATATTGGGAGGCAAATTGAAAAAATACAATTCCAATAAGGATCCCATTCGTCAGGACTATTAAAATTGATGGGATACTAAAGAATATCCCGGAAATTATCAAAACGAAATTTACCATTGCATTATTAGAAAAAATAAAAAGCATAATTTCAAAATGGGATGCACCAGAAACAATATCAATTTTTTTTTGAAATTCATTTATAAGCTCATTCACAATATCAAACTGGTAGATGGCAAATAAATAACCGGCTATGATACCCAACAAAAACACAATACAGGTAAGAATAAAATATGGTCGCAAAGATTTCAGGTAAATTAACATTTCCTGTTTTTGCGGACCGATTATGGTGTTATAAAAAGTTTCTTTCATGCTGCAAATAACATACTTATTGTATTTCTGGTAGCCGGTGCCAAACCCAAAACAATTATTATTAATTTCATCAGGTCTTTAAGTTTCCTCGATTCCTCATCCTCTTCGAAACGTGTGTCAAGAATATATATTACTGGTATGAATATTAAAAGTTTTAGGGGCAGCATGATACTGGCAGTTCCTGTCAGGTCTATCATAAATGTAGGAACAACATGTTTTTCTATATAATTTAGAAAATCCACTCCGTAGAAAGTAGATGAAGCATCCAGCATGTGTACCAGAATAATACTGATATTAATACGCTGGGTGAACATAGTGTTCCCGGTTTTTTTAGCTATAAGGTATATTAATGCAGTAACTCCAACTGCTAATGCAGGTATGAAAACTAAAGCAGCGGGATTGACGATGTTCTCCTTTAATAACAGAATTCCCAGATTGATAACAGCCCATAATATTCCAGCTGCACCAAATGCTTTTTTCCAATCATCCACTACGCCAAGATCCCTTAGCTTAACAGATAGGAAAAGTAGACCTACAGTTATGACAAACATCAATAGATAAATTGGTGGGGTAATGAACAGGTATTGAACAGGTGGTACGAACATGTCTGCATCTTCAAAGACCCTTAATATAGAACCTGCAACTACATAAGGAATAATCACCTTTATGAATTCCCAATCAGCTTCTACTTTCATTTTTTCAAGCAATTTCATTATACCAAAAATGGATATTCCGAGTATTATTGCCCAGGTTATGGTGTTTACAGGATTGTAACCATCATCAGAAATAATTGGATTAATGTAATATTGAAAAACAAAATCCTGTACCGCTTGCAAAGTCCCCATAATTTATAACCTCTTACGATATTATATGGTATTCACATGAATGTATCAAATATGGACAATTTCAAATCCAGATGGATGATGCTACCTAGAAATGTGGTTGTAGGTGATGGTGTCGTCAATGACATTGGTAACGTCTGTAACGCACTTAAACTTAATGGGAATGCCTTGATAGTCAGCGGACCTACAACGATAAACAAAGTTGGTAAGACGGTTTTAGCTGTTCTTGAAGATTCAGGAAATGATGTCCATTCAGTAATTGTTGAAAGAGCAGAAATGGATGAAGTGCAAAAAGTTGAGCAGCTTATCTCGGAAATTGATTCCAAAACCCCATTGTTCCTGCTTGGTGTGGGAGGGGGAAAAGCTATTGATATTGCAAAACTGGCGTCCATACGAGCAGGATGTAGTTTTATCAGTGTTCCATCTGCCGCTTCCCATGACGGTATAGTTTCATCAAGGGCATCAATCACTCATAATGGCGAGACAGCGTCTGTTGAAGCAGAACCTCCAATTGCTGTTGTGGCCGATACTCAAATTATAGCCAATGCGCCTTACAAATTGCTTGCATCGGGTTGTGGTGACATTATTTCAAAATGTACAGCAATAAAGGACTGGGAACTGGCACATCGTCTTAAGGATATAAAGATCAGTGAATATGCTTCACAACTTTCTATGATGACTGCAAAAATCCTGATGGATTCGGCCAGCTCCATTAAACCCAGGAATCCAGAATCTGCACGAATGGTCGTGAAAGCACTGGTAGCTAGTGGTGTGGCCATGAGTATAGCTGGTTCTTCCCGACCAGCCAGTGGTTCAGAACATAAGTTCAACCATGCATTAAACCAAATCGCTCCAAAACCTGCTTTGCACGGTGAGCAGTGCGGAGTTGGTTCAATAATGATGATGTATCTGCATGGCGGTGACTGGCAAAGTATCAGGCAGGCATTGATTGAGATCGGTGCTCCAACAAATGCAGAGGAACTGGGAATAGAGCCTGAATATATTATCAAAGCATTGATTAATTCACACACTATCCGTCCTGAGCGGTATACTATACTTGGGACTGGATTGACCACAGATGCAGCCGAAAGGCTTGCAAAGATCACTAATGTAATTGATTAAATATACATATTAATAATCTTAAATAAATGTATAAAATAAAAATTACACTTCAAAAGGAGAAATAATAATGGATGAAGATACTACCGTAACATTAATTGGCATAAGAATGGCAAAACCAGGAACCGAATTCATCTTTAGAGGAAAAAGCCTGGATTGTAATGGGTGTAAGGTTAAAAGTACATGTATGAACCTGGATAAAGGAGGTAGATATAAGGTCGTGAGTGTAAAGGATGCTCCATCATTGGAATGTCCTATTCATGATGGGGGTGTCAAGGCAGTTGAGGTGATAAAAACACCCTGGACTGTTATGATAGAGAGTAAAAAGGCGTTTGATGGTTCAACTATTGTCTACGAGTCTATTAATTGTGATGAAGAAGAATGTAATTCTAAGAAATTATGTAACAATCCCGGTCCAATTCCAGGTGAAAAATTTACCATTTTAACGATTGTGGGTGAACCCGAAGAAAAATGTTTAAAGGGATTTGCGCTGAAGATCGTAGAAATGCAATGACAATGTACCGTTAATTTAAAGCATACTGGATACAATGTTGGACGGCAGAACTAACACTAATTTATTTAATCATCATCGGAGGATAATATCATGGGTAAAACCGGTACAACTGAATGGGGCCGAATAAAAGGCAGAAAAGGCAAAGTGAGATTGGTAGAAAAAAGCAACATGACCCACAGACGTCCAGGTCCTGCACAGCGATTCAATTCGGCAGGCACCAAACGCAGGCGATTAGCACGTTCAGAAAAATCAATACAGAAATAAATGTCAATGCGTCTTATAGGCGCTTTCTTTCTTTTAAAATCCATTCTGTTCAACGGGCACGGCCATTTCGATATGGGTTCATGCTATTTCATTGACGAACGATTAGATTTGATGAGTGCTACAAGGCACTCATTCCAAAATCTTTTTAATAAACAACTCTATTCTTATTCTGATTGTAATTGAGTCTTATTGAGAGATTTTTCGGTAAAAAAGAAGAGGTTCCACTTCAGATTTCAGTGGAGTTTAATGAACTGCCAGGTTGGATAGAGACAGAGTCATCTCAGATTTTCGGTGTTCTGCGATCACATATCCAGCAGAAGTATGCTGAGATTAATACAATCCTTGAAGATATCGGTGAGAGCAGAGATCAATTGATAGATGCAAAATTCAGCGATAAAATATATGTTAGAATGGCAAAAGCCGGGGCATCCAACCGGGATAATGTGGTCAAGAACTTGAATATTATAATAGAGAGGATATCTGTTCCAGAGGATACAGACCCTGCTGTTGCTTCAGAATTCTATACGAATGCCAAGTCCATTTTATCAAATTGCCTTGAAAATGCAATTCGGAGCCAACAATATGTGAAATTGCTTTTTCCTGAAGAATATAAGGGTGTTCTTTTCAATCTGAAACACCTGGATGCTGTGCTTGAAGAGCTTAATCTCCCAATAAAAGATGTAAAGGATAAATTGGAAGCATATGAAAGGCTGCCAGAGGAAATTGAGATTATTATTCAGGCCAAGCAGGAGATCGAAAATAAGGATAATCGCATTCCCGAACTTGAGAAAAAGCATGAATCATTGAAGAATGATCTGCCTGGTTTGGAGTTGAAATTGAAAGAGCTTGAAAAAAGTAACGAATTTATTAAAGCTAAGGAACTTGAAAAGCAGGTTAAAACTTGTGAAGAACAGATATTAGTGAGTGATTCTAATATTAGTGAGTTGTTTGCACCATTATCCAAAGCCCTTTCAAGGGTGGTAAAACAGGATAAGAGCGGAAGGCACAGGCTTTCATCTGAAAATAGGAACATTCTTAATTTATTAAGTGAAGACCCAGTATCAGCACTCAAAACCGATATTGCCCCTTTTCTTATTGATTTGAAGACGAGGGTTGAAGATGGGAGTTTGGGGCTTAAACAACAAAAGATGAACAAGATCCTTGAGCAGATCGACAGGTTGGTGGGGACTGATGTCCTGTTGAGGCTTAGAAGTCAAAGGGAGGGATATTCTTCAAAACTTGTGGGGGTGCAGGGGGAGTTAGAGGGACTTACTGTTTATAGGGAGAAAACACAGATTGAAGAGAGGATATCTAAGTGCCGGAACATGATTGATTCTACGGGACTGAAACTGGATACTGAGAAGAAGGACCTTGCAAGGTTAAACAAGGAAGTTGAGAATTTAAAGACAAGGCTGGATTCCGATTTGAGCGATATTTTTGAAAAGGATATTGAAGTGGGATATTAATATGAAATTGATGATAATAGCTCATATTTGATTTAAAATCCAAATTAAATTCATAACAACTAAATTTTCGTCAATAAACAATATCCATAAGGTTACAAATATGCCCGTTTCAAGCTATCTCCTCCGCATCAACCTATCCACAGGTACCACAACCACAGACACCATCCCCCACCCCATCCTCCGCAAGTTCATGGGCGGTAAAGGACTGGCAGCCCACTACCTTTACCAAGAAAACCCGCCCAATTGCGACCCCCTCTCCCCAAACGCACATATCGCCTTCATGAACGGCCCCCCATTGGTGATCGGTTAAGCCCTCCATATATCCATTAATCTCTTCCGATTAAC
>JACUTQ010000081.1 GCA_014859725.1 Methanosarcinales archaeon
GGATCATACGATTGATATTTTTCCGACATCGGTTCCCCTCCGATTGAATAATCAAAGTTTCCTACATCTATAAAAAATTAATTGAAAATCCACGGAAAAATTAGAAAAAAACTCTTAACCGATGACCAATGGATTGGAATATGCCCAGGACGGGATCCGAACCCGTGACCTCCAGATTTCTCAGGAGACCATAAGACGCTCTTCTGTAACTTCCCTATGAGTCTGGCGCCCTAACCGACTAGGCCACCTGGGCATGAAGGTATTCTCTACAATCACTGATATAATAAAAATATATCGCAAATAGTTGTATTCTAACACGGTTTTGTTTTCTATTGATAGAATCTGAGGGGTGAGAATCCGATGTCTTTATCAAGCACTCTCTCTGCTGTGATACCAGTAATCTCGAAGATCACAATTTCCATTACCATGAAAACTTCTGTATGGTTCCTTAAACACCCCATGATCATGCCATTCCTGTTACCAGCTGCAGCATGGAGATGTACCTTCGTACTGCCGTCTTCTAAAAAAATATTCCCTGCACCCAACAATTCCCTTGCATCATCAAATGAGGTCATATCAACATCAGGTGGTAGAGTTTTTTCCTTTGGTCCGGTAACTACATCAGCACTACCTGCGGCACCCAGCATATAAAAGAAAGCAGATTTTATGTTCTCATTTCTGGCCAGGTCTTTGAGTTCGACCAAAATATCTTCATCGTGATCGACTCGTACTATGAATACACGACCGATTTTACCTTCTGTATAGTCAATGTCTAAAAATTACTTCATACAGTCTTAATGGTTACGATTGAAATAACTAATATCCATTTTTGTCTTGCCAGCAGATGCTCATCAAAATAATTAAATACCGTGTCTTTGATTATCAATTATGGGACAGGTAGGAATCGCTTTTGTAAGAGGCTTGAATTTTTTCTGTCAAAACCGCATTACAGCTGAAGAAATGTCAACTCTGTTGAGAGAGATCGAAGATGATCATCTTCATATCATAGACCTGCACAGGGCTGACAATATTATTTTTGAGAAAGTCGGAATGCATTATGCAGAAGTAGGACTTAGAATCCAGATGATGCTCCAGAAACGTTTTGGAAAAGAGATTATGGTTACCACCCGATCAATTAATACTGTGAAAGGATTAATGAAAAAGCTGGATAAACTTGACGATCAGAACCTGTAAACTATTCCAAATTCAGGCAATTTTGCTTTAGCAGCCTCTCGCTTCTCCTGATGTTCGATCAAGAAAGCTTCCATAAGTTCTCCAGATCGTTTCTTACACTGACCGCACATGAGCTTTCCATTCTCACATTCATGTTTGATCTCAAGGACTTCATTGTCATCCTCAATGAGATGATACAGCATCAGTTCAAAGACCGTACATTCATCCGGCGAGCCTCCGTGCTGTTTCTGCTCTTCCAGGGTCACCCTCCCACCTGTCTTTGCGCGCATTATCTTTTTGGCAGCGCCTCTCGGGTCTTCTGTAAGCGCGATAATGCTATCCGGGATGCTGCTGCTCATCTTGCCGCCTTGCAGCCCGGTCATGAATTTGTGATATGTAGATGCAGGGGGTATAAAAGCATAGCCTCCAACTAAAAGCTCAACATCTTTGACAGCCTTCCGGACGTCTTCCAAACCGCCATTAACATCGATATGACCTTCGAACATTTTGATGTCATTCTCATTGAAATTAACAGACAACCTTTTGCGTAATGTTTTAAATGCCTCTTTTGGTGCTGATTTCGAATATATCTTTATTACTCCATCAGTTTGGAACACATGGAACATATTTACTTTATCAGCCAGCCCCCGGGTCAGCCTGATGTGTGGGTCCTGGTCAGCACCTACAGGAATGACTACAGGCCGGGGCCCGCCAAACTGCTTGAGCTGGGAGTGCAGGATATCGGCACTCTGTACGGTAGCAGAGACCATATGCCCGATATTTGTCTCACCGTTAAAACCGTATATGGCGCTCAGTTCTGAAAAATTGGCTTTGATACCCAGTTCAAATGCCAGGTCCCTGACCTCTGGACTGGTGGACTGGAAATAAATACGCCCCCCTTCGGGTTCGAATCCCAGCGCGATGAGACTCAGGATATATTCTTCCACACCAATGCGTAAACACTCTTTCCACGATATCCCCCGCACGCTGTGGGACTCCATATCTGCCACTGCCATTACCACGGTACCGCCCTGTTGCTGGTGCCAGATAATCTCCTCCATAACCATCTTGTGACCCAGGTGGACCCGGCCCGATGGCATGAACCCGCTCATGGCGCCGAATGGTTTTCCGGAATTCATGGCATCCACTATGTAATCATAACTGCGGTGCCCGAAAATGATGCCCCTGCGCATATATCTGTGGGGATGCTTTATCCTGGGCAGCAGTTCATTGAAAGGACTTATGCCAAACTCATCAAAGAGTTTCTGGTAGTCTTCTATTGTGGTGGATTCCCAGGGGTTTATCGTGTTCATGTTAATCATACTATCATGTTACTCATTTTCAAGAAACTGTAAAATTTCTTTTTCAAATAATAACACATCATCCAGATCATTTTTTATGGTCTCTAATACACGCAAATTATCTATATTCCCATATCTATTTCATTAAATTCATGGAGAAATTCTATGTCTCTTTCTATAATATCAAATTTTGCGGATATCGTTTCTTTATCTATCATTGAAGTACCCTTAATTTTCGCATTCTGTCATATTCATAAAAAATAGGCTTAAAATCAAGATACTTACTTATCACAGAAGTTTCAAATTCAATCCTTTTCTTATCATCCCTGTAAAACAGTAGTTTACCTTTTAATACTTGATGAAGAAACCTCAATGTACCCTTATTAAGTATTCTAACATCTATATCCTGTTTTGTTTTACAGGTATTTTTCAATTCTCTTGCAATCTGAACAGGATATAATCCACTTCCCAACTTATCATCTGAAAGTAAGATTCCAATATCTATATCGCTATCGTTTCTGGCATATCCTCTGGCACGGGAACCGAATAAATATACTGCTATAATTTCATCGTGTCGAGAAAAGATATTTTCCAGAACATCTGTACTGATATCGGTCATTTTCTCACACCTGAACTACAATTAATTTGTTTTGGAAAGATGTGGACCATTTATCTATACATCCCATAAGGATCTTCAGGTTTTGCGGCCTGCTTCCTCAATCCTTTTAAATGTTTTTCCAACCCTTCAGCTTCTGACAATAGTGGTTCAATATCTATCTTGATGGTAGGGATTAGCTCATCAATGAATTCGATAATATGAGCTGCCATCCTGGCATCTGAAATTGATTTCCCTCTCTGAGCTATTGGCACTAATACATTAATATCCTGTACCTTTCCCATATTCAACAGCACTCCTGAAATCCCAGGGATAATGCCATTCATGAGCGGTTCGAGTTTCAATTTTTTCAATTCTTCCCTGGCAGCTTCCGTACTTCCCACTCCTAAGACTTTAAAACCATCTTCTTCCATAACCTGAATCTCAGGTGATACGATCCTGGAACAACCTGACTCTTTAGCAAATGACAGCACCATCCTGGCAATATCCCTTGCCATGGGAGGATATGGAGTGAATTCTGAGAGAAATACAACGATCTTAGCCTCTTCACTGGCATATATCCTGGCAGGTAATTTTGGTTTTGAATCATATACCATGGTAACAGGAGGGAATTCATCAGCATCAAGACCGCATATCTGGTCAAGGTTCAGGGTGTTGATCAGATAGCTTGCCACAATAGAATTTATTATATTTGTTGAGGGAAAACCATTTATTATAGTGGCATTTTGTAGATTCATTTCTTTAAATTTATACATTGTTATTTCCATTTTTTCACCTGACACAAATCTTTTCGCTTTGAATTTAACTTATTCGATTTAACCTTAGATGTCTTTATTTCCCATCCCCTTCTCCACTGCCTCACGGATAATATACCCCGCTTTATGCAGTATAGTATCCCCCAATTGTGTATCCCGTTCCATGCTGGCTGTGCAGGGATAGGCATGGTGGGTCTCAGATACCATCTCCTTATAATCTGCAGTATCGGTCCATTTCAGCTTCTTGGCCACGAACCAGGTGCATCCGCAGGGCGCATCCCGCAGTACCACCACATGGTTTATCATCCTGCCGTCTTCGCTTAACTCGATCACAAGTTCTGGCTTTCCGAACCCCATATCCACGAACTCATCGATAACCGGTTTGCCGGTCTTTTTCAATGAGCAAAAAGGTTTAGGGAACTCACTTTCCACACCCATGGATTCCAGTTTATCCTGAATTTGTTTCTGTAATCCAAGCGGCGCCCATCCTGGCTCATCAACAGGTACGATCACTGCTTTTGCACCAGTGGAAGTCGCAAGTTTGGGTAAACCAGTTAGCAAATCCGGATGGATGCCGATGGCCAGAATAAGGTCACAGGCTCCCATAAGTGGTATGAAATCTTCCGGTTCTTCGATAAAATCAGGCAGATCGGATGGCAGTTCATGAACCTCAACAATCCTATCTGCAAAGGATTGTCTCAAGCTTCGGCACTTATCGCACAGGTCACCGCAGGACACACAGAACATGCTGGGATTTACCAGGTTGCTCACCACCTTTTTGCCGAACTCGCCAGTATAGAGAACACTGGTCAGCATCTATGCCTCTGATTTTATGATCTCAATATAAGTTGGGTCGATTATCCAGCTAGCCCATACCTTGTCTTCGATCACTTCATTATCACGGTATGGTAGGTTTATCCAAATCGCTTCTTTTTCATCAAATAACAGATGCAATGCTATGAACCTATTACCGTGAACTTTTTTTAGAAAATCCTCTTTTGATCTTGCAGTTGGGGTGGTCATAGGATAATTTTTACATTTCTCATCAAAATTTGGTCGTTGAATCTTTATTCGCTTTTTGAGATTCTGTTCCATATCCACTATGGGAGGTCCCATAATTTGCACTTTTAACGAAATATTCATTGGAGTGTTTGTGAATATTCGGTTGAATGTATTATCGTCTATGGGCCCTGTGATTTTTCCGAATATCTTGTTTTCAGTCCTTTCCCCCATTTCCTGTATTTTTTTTATCACATTATCCAGCCCCCTTACAGTCCATATTTCCTGCCTGAGCATTTCCTGGTTCTCGTCATAAACAGGTTCGAGCATATCTGTTACAAATTTAACAGATTCGCTGATCCTGGAAATAAGTAAATTACCTGCAGAACTGGCAGCGGTTTCAGGATGTTTTGCCCGGTATTTTTTTGGTCTATCTGTAGTGGAGTCGATCCAGCCTTTGTTTTTCAGTCCATCCAGTGTCCTGTATACAATGGCATGCTGCACATTGATTATCTTGCTGATTTCCTCTGCTGTCATCACTCCTCCGACAACCAGTGAATAGTAGGCCTGGGCTTCCTTGTGAGTAAGGTCGAGATTTAGCAGAGCGCTTAATAATTGTTTGTCCATTAAGTCTGCGTTCTTTATTATCATTATTATGTTGATAATTACTGAAAAACTATATATCTTTTTGGATTAATATTCTGTTTGATTGTATCACCAATATAGTTATATATCGGAATCTACTAAAATCATATAGTAAAATTCGTGGAGGTTTAAGTAAATGGCTGTAATGGAAAATGGTGAAAAATATATGTGTAATATCTGTGGAAATGAAGTCACAGTGACAAAAGTTGGGGGAGGAACTTTAGTGTGTTGCGGTGAAGATATGGAGTTGCTGAAGTAACTCTGTTTTGCAAAGTGTGGCAGCTATTTGATTTTTTCAAGCTGAGATCTATTTGAAATATGCAGGAGAAATTAGCATGAGTGAATATAAAGAAATTCTTAGTAATATTGAGGAAAAGGAGCACCTGGAGTTGCAACATGCAGAGAAGATTTGAAATTATTAAAATTAAAGAGGTATAAATTATGGCAGAAAAGAATTTCTTTCTTGGAATGAACAAGCCTGAAGATAGTGTGAACCTAAATGAAACTGAGAAAAAACATACACCAGTGATCGAGGCACCGGACAATATCAAAGCCGGAGAGCCATTTGAGGTAACAGTAATTGTCGGAACAATTCTTCACGTAATGGAACCAGCACATCATATCCAGTGGATCGATGTATATGCCGGCGAGAATTATCTTACAAAGGTCGTATTTACTCCAGGTTTTTCAAAACCTAAGGCTACTTTGACAGTAGTATTGGATTCTATAGGAAAAACATCACTCAAAGCAGTTGAAAGATGTAATATCCATGGGATGTGGGAAAATACCAAAAATATTTCTGTAGTCTAAACTGGTTTTATTTCATAAGGAGGAGAATAATAAATAGGGATTGTTTATGTTATCTAAAAGAATGAAATCATTGTTAATTTTTTCATTTCTTTTATTAATGAGATTTGGCATTTATCCAGTCTCTGCACAAACAAATCCAGGAGAGTTAAGTTCAGACCAGTTCGAAGATCCACTGGATAAATGCCAGGTATGTCATGCAGAGATCTATGAACAATGGGACGGCTATACATTCGTTAGCAGAAAAAGACCTATTTTATAAGGCGTTATTTCTAATGGCAAGTGAGGAAACAGATGGACTTACAGATACTTATTGTTCCAGATGTCATACTCCAATTGGATTGATATCAGGGGAGAATTCAAACAATGAATAAAGAATCAGAGACAATTCCAGATAAAACAATTGACTGTATCGGGCTGTTTTGTCCGATACCCATCTTCAACACTACTGAAGCCATTAATACTATAGAGATCGGAGAAGTGCTGGAAGTGCTAACAGACGACCCTGCCTCTACCCATGATATTCCCAGGTGGGCCAAGAGGACAGGTCATAAGTTTTTGAAGTTCGAGGATCTTGGAGACAACTATCGTTTCCTGATCGAACGGACAAAATAATTGAGGAATAAATATGAGCAAAAATTTATTATATGTACAGACAAGCGGTACAGATACACCTGAGCGATTGTATTCTCCATTCGTACTTGCCCAGACCGCAAAGGCCATGGATATTGATGCCACTATATACTTTTTAGGGATGGGTATTACGGTTTTGAAAAAAGGCGCGGCTGAGAAGATCCAACTGGGAAGTTTCCCTACTTTAAAGGAAATCCTTGACCAGACAGCAGCTGCAGGTGTGAAAATCATGGTCTGTGAAGCCAGTTGCCAGCTCATAGGACTGGAAAAAGGCGATTTCATTCCTGAAGCAGATATTGTTGGTGCTGCCACTCTGAATGACCTGGTACTGGAAGCTGACGGTACCATGTGGTTTTAACAAAGGTGGATCCAGTTGAACATTGTGTATATGGATAATGCTTCCGGGGCGCCTGTGGATAAGCGCGTCATAGAAGCAATGCTGCCGTATTTTAAAACCCAGATCGGTAATCCTGCATCGCTTCATACTTCAGGTATCAATGCCAGAAGAGCTTTGGAAGCATCCCGGGAATCAGTAGCGACATTGATCAAAGCCCAGAGTAAAGAAATTATATTTACTTCGGGCGGGACCGAATCCAATAACATTGCATTAAGGGGTGCAGCCCATCGTAAAAAGAAAAAAGGAAACCACATTATCACCACAGCTATTGAGCATATGTCTGTGGTTAATACCTGCAAAGACCTCCAGCGAGAGGGTTTTGAGGTAACAACAGTACCTATTGATAAAGATGGTCTTGTGGACCCAAAGCGTATTGATCATGAGATTACTGACCAGACTATTTTAATTTCCTGTATGTATGCCAATGGTGAGATAGGTACAATCCAACCCATTGCTGAGATCGGTATAATCGCAAGAAATCGAGATATTGTTTTTCATGTAGATGCAATAGCTGCTGCCGGAAAGATACCTATTGATGTGCAGCGGGACAACATTGATCTACTTTCAATTTCTGCCAATGATCTCTATGGTCCTAAAGGAGTAGGAGCATTGTATGCACGAACCGGAGTTCCCTTAAGACCTGTTATGACAGGGGGAGGTCAGGAGAAGGGACTGCGTTCAGGTTCTGAGAATATTCCCGGCATCGTGGGTATGGGAAAGGCCTGTGAACTAGCTAAGCTGGAAATGGAATCTTGCGCTAATCAGATGGAAAACCTTCGGGAAAAGTTGATCGAAGGGATAGGTAACATTAAATATGCATATTTAACAGGTCACAGAACGAAGCGGCTGCCAAATATCGCCAGTCTTAGGTTCAGCTTTATCGAAGGAGAGAGTATTATTATGAGCCTGAGCGATCTGGGAATTGAAGCTTCTACCGGCTCTGCCTGTTCAGTAAAAACCCTGGAGCCTTCTTCGGTATTGATCGCTATCGGCCTGCGTCATGAAGAAGCACACGGATCACTGCTGCTTTCGCTTAATAAGTGGAATACTGAAGAAGAAGTGGACAAAGTGCTTGAGAGCCTGCCAATTGTGGTGGATAGATTAAGAGCCCTGTCACCACTGTACCAAGGTGAATGATTTAAGTTTGAATGGAACTTAGTGATTATTATGGAAATTGAATATTCGGAAAAAGTAAAGGATCATTTTAGAAATCCCAGAAACGTAGGAACAATAAAGGATGCCGATGCAATAGGCAGAGTAGGAAATCCAGTATGCGGGGATTTGATGGAGATCCAGCTTAAGGTAAAAAATAATATTATTAAAGACATAAAGTTCAAGACCTTCGGATGTGCTTCGGCAATCGCCACCAGCAGCATGATAACTGAAATGGCGATGGGAAAGACCCTGGATGAAGCGCTAAAGATATCAAGACAGGACGTAGCAGATGAGCTGGAAGGACTGCCACCTATTAAAATGCACTGTTCCAATCTGGCTGCAGATGCGCTGCATGCTGCTATTGGAGATTACATTGAAAAACAAAAACAAGGTATCATGAAATTGGGAGAAAATGAATATGAAGTTGCAGTTATTGGTGGCGGTGCTGCCGGATTGGCTGCAGCTAGTATGTCCTCTTATGTGGGACTTAAGACCGTTGTTTTCGAAGGCGGTTCCTGGGGGGGCCTGCTTACTAAATTTTGTCCCGAAAAACTAATAGAGAACTATCCCGGCCTATCTGATAAAATTACCCCGCTTGAATTGACCGAATCAATGCTTGCGGATGCTAAAGAGCAGGAAGCTGATATGAAAAACGAATATGTGAACGATATTGGGATCGATGGGGAATTTAAGACCATTACTGCAGATTCTGGCACATTTAAAGCCAAAAAACTGGTACTTGCTTCTGGAAGTTCACCTGCCAAAACAGGCATCCCAGGTGAGGATAAGTTCGCACAAAACGATGGTGGTGTATTTTATCTTACAGCAGATCCATCCAAATTGACTGATAAGAGGGTACTGATATATGGCAGAGGATACAATGCAGTCTCCGCAGCCAGATGCCTTTCAGGCATTGCGGCAAATATAACTCTGGTGACAGACCAGGATTCATTCGTAGTACCCAAACGTGAGATGGATAAGATAAAATGTATTGAATCTATCAAACTACTTACTTCAACATCCCTTATTGAGATACAGGGGGCCACAAAAGTGGAAAAGGCTATGTTGGTGAACCTGAAAGAGGATGAGAAGCTGGAGATGTATATCGATGTAGTAGTTCTGGCCACAGAGATGACTCCAAATATCAAGCTTATTGAAAAACTGGGTATCGAGATAGATGAATCGGGATTTGTTAAGACCGATAAATATCAGCGGACTAATATCGATGGGGTGTATGCTATCGGAAATATTACATCTGAGATAGATCTGTTGGTCGTGGCGGAAGCACAGGGTGCCATAGTGGCGCATGATGCTTATAAGAAGTTAAGGGTGAAGTGAGAAATATAATACAGGCAAAAACATAAATTAATGTCCTAACGAGTTAATGCCTGCCAAACCCAA
>JACUTQ010000082.1 GCA_014859725.1 Methanosarcinales archaeon
ACGAGCGGTTTGATGAGGAGAGGGTGGCGAAAGCCACTCTTTTACTCTACCGAGAAGGGTATTCTGTGCATCCTAAGAATATCTTTTACAAATACAAGTAGATGCCAGTACCGGAATATTATGAAAAATCAAAAAAATGAAAATAAGTTATGCAGTCAAAGGAACTGTAATATGTAATGCATCATAATCAACAACGGGGACTTTCTTAACATGATTTTTTCCTTTTTTTATCTCAAGAAGACCAATCCCCTCAAGAAAAGTAAGGTCGTTATGAACATTTGATTCTTTGCGATCCAGTATCCTTGCAAGTTCACTGATTGATTCTGGTTTCTTCTCCCTTATTATATGAAGTAAGCGAATTCTTTCATGGGTTAATATTTTTCCAATATCCTCTGTTGTACGAGATACTATTTTATGAGGTTCAGATTCACTTATCTTGCCTTCTTTAACTTTTTCAAATAACTTATTCAAATGATCCCCATATTCTTCATCATTCATGACTATAATTTCAACGTCCTTTAATTTCATTAATAATCCTCCGATTATATTCAATCAATTTCATTAACTCATCAATCAACTCTTTTGGATTGTTAAATTCGATTTCCTGCACTTCATTATTTAATAAATGTTTATGGTCTCTTTTATTATGTCCCTTTATTGTATGTGCATTATCGAAACGAAAGACTGTACTCCATCCCTCCTTTGTCATAACTCGGTAATTGAAACTGTATCTTACTCCATGAGGGATTTCTGATGATATTGGAACTTGCGTCAATGAGATGTCGATAATCTCATCTTCAGCAAGTATTCTAGTTTCTTTAATGACTCTGTTTGGCACAAGATAAATTAGGATTTTTTATTATATAGTCATATGCTTTCAGCATATAAATATATGTGTCTAGTATTGTATATTATTTTTATATCTTTTTAGTAGAAAAATGAAATTATACTTTTAGAATCGCACCTATTCACCCTCAAGATGCCTCCGACATCCAGTCGGAGGTCGTTGACGAAGAATGGGAAATTCATGCTCGAATTAATTAAGTCTAACAATTTTTTTTTCAAACATGTAAGGCGATGCAAATTTAGAGAAAAACAACGTCATTTTGACAAATATATTGTATTTTCAATAAGTTCAAAGTGTGGATCGCCACTAATTACTTTACATCCAAAACGGTTTTTTTGAGCGACTATCAGAGCATCAATCATACCAAAATCTTTCTGATTTTTTCTCATCTCACTTCTGATGGATGCAGCATTTAACCAATCAGCAGTTGTCAAACATTGAATATCTGATAATTTTCTGACAATTTGATATAATTCTTCAAAATCAATATTTTCCCTAATGGCCCAACCTTTTAACTCTGCTAAAACACATTCCGGAGTTATAATAATATTATTCTCATCTTCAAGTATTTCTTTGACTCCTTTTCCTTTATTAGAACCAATAAAATATTCAACCCATGCATACGTGTCTATAAGAAACACAAAGTCACCATAAATCTTCATGTTCGGCATGGTCACGTTCAAAAGGAGCTCTTGCTTTTACGATTCCAAACCCGCTTATTTTTTCTTTTTTCATTATATCAATATCAATAAGATCATGCTCTGATAAGCCCAACTCATCAATCTTGTCTTTCGGAATTACAATTCCCAGAGAATTACCCCATTTTTTTAGTTTTACTGTTGCATGACACATTTCAATCATTAGAATATTATGATTGGTAATATAAATAATTATACTATTTTGTATAACTTATATATTCTATAATGAGACGTGCAAACTACTAATGGTAATTTGAGCTGGTAAACGGGGGTATAATCACAATGCTTTAATCTTCAGGATGGCTCTCATCTTTCAAATCTTTTATAATAACATTTTTAGATGAATTGCCCCAATGACTCCTTGTCATAAAATTAATGCCAGGTCGCATATGTACATATGAATAAGTAATCTTCTTTATGGAATGTGTCATACCCTTCGCAATAAATCTATCCTGGGTTCGTAGCATTTACCTTCTGACATCAGTGTTTTCACGGCCCCATCAATCTGATCTATATTAAGACCGCTATTTATTGATTTTTCGATCAATTCAGCTACAGGCACACCTTTTCCGGAATCCAGTTTACCTAACAGATCATAAATTATCTCGTCGGCATCAGGTTCATTCTCCTCAGCTGCTGTTATTCCTGTTTCATCCGGACTGTCAGGCTCTTTGGAACCTTCTAGCTCCTCGGACAATCCTGCTTCTTCTATAGAATAACCGGCTGGATCTTCTTTTACTCCTGAAATAGCTTCAGCATCCACTGGCATGACCGCCTGTTCAGCTTTTTTCGGTTCATCGGTTTGATACCGGGATTGGGTTACTTCTGCTACAATAATATCATCTTTCTTTAAGGGTTTATTGTCATCATCTGGCAGCAGAGTCTTCAATGCATCAATTATCACGACTGACAGGGTATCAAGATAGCTGTCCAGGCCAGAATAATGTTCGATTGCCATTCTAATGCCGCTGGCAAGCTCCGGATTGGCACCGGATTGGACCATACTTGCAATGAGTTCCTCACCCTGTAAACCAGATTTATATGCGGCCCTTGCCAGCCGGATACGTTCAAATGTCAGCCGCGCAGTATCCACGATCCACCTGTCCCTTATGCTGGCATTTGCCGTATTCAATTCTTCAGGCCTGACCGATGTAAATATGCTCCCTTCTTCTGGCTCATATATCCTGGCCTTCCCCACTAAAGCTACAAATGATGGTATATCCAGGCCTGCCAGGAACATGGCTGCTTCTGGCTGGTACTGGCCTGCATATACGGTAAAAGCTCCTGTAGGGTCTGATAATCTTCCCCTCCACATATCCTCACCGACCCCGATATTGTCTATCTCTGTCAGGACACCCAAAAAGTACAACCTGTTGATCTTGGCTCCGGTAGGTGTTACCAGGTAATTTGGAGCCCGCTCATCACCTTCATGGAAAAAATAATCTGAATGGTTGAATTCATGGGCAAAGACCCTCCATGCCAGCTCCCTTTCGATCAAAGCCCCTCCTCCAATAATGCCCTATTCATTTCATCAATAATTAACTCAACGGCCGCAGCAACATCGGTCTCTATTAATTTGGCATCAGTGGCCACCAGTATGATCCCATATTCTCCTTTAGTCATATTCCCCCGTAAGCGCATTATCCTGCCCAGGAGTTTCCTGCGGATCTCATCTTCCACTGCGGACGAGTTCTGGGCTGCCGTAGCAATTTCGTTACATTTTTCGATAGAGAAACCAGTGACCTTCCGGGTCAGGTCAGCATCCATGACTATGGTCATTGCGCCTGTACCATCGTCAAGTATGGACTTGATACGCATATCATTTATACCTGCAACAGTACCATGGACCCGACAGGTGTTCTTCTGTATCACCCTGCTGCATTCCGGACAGCGGGTTATAAGACCAGTGCCCGGTCTTATTGAGATCACACTGCCTTCAATTACCACATCAAGTGCTCCACCCCGTTTGGTGATCTGATCCAACCTTGTGGGTGTGGGTTCAATTATACATGCAATCTCATCCTCGGTAATAGTATTGTCTGCAATTTGTATGGTAGTAAATTCACTTATGTTGATACTTGGGATGCCGCGCCATGATTTTATATATGCGTTCTCTACTTTTACCGTATTTCCAACTGCTATTTCGGGTTTTATTATCCATGAAGTAAAGGGCAGTTTGGCAGAACTATCAGCTACTACTCCGGTAATAATGGTCTTGGGGCCGCTTTTTGTACTGATCTCCTGCTGTCTGGATTCGATTATTCTTAAAATCGTATATATGCCGGCCGTACCGTCTTTAAGTTCGGCAAGAGGAATGGGGTCATTCTTGACCATAAGTGGTTCCAGAATACCTGGATCCAACTGTTCTATTTTTGATCTTGGACCAAAATTAATCTCTGGCATTCCCTGCCAGCTCCGGGTGTATGCATTACTTACTTTGACAATATCACCGATCTCAAGTCCAAAATCATCCCATGCTGTGAAACTTCTGGCACCGGTCTGGTCTGCCATGGTACCCATAAATATGGTCCTTTCCTGCCCCTTGATTCCCACGACTTTTAGATTGATATCCAGGATTCTGGCAATAATCTCAATGTTCCGCTCCCCACCATTTAATTCGGCCAGGTTTTTTATTTCAGGGATATCGGCAGCTCCGTATTTTTTCAATAAACTCCTCTTTGCTTCGTTAAGAGGAACCTTGAATTCAAGAAGCTTTTCCAGTTCTTTTCGTATGGTAGCTTGATCTACCTGAATATCTGTTGTGTCCAGCGCCCTTATTATTTCGTCCACATGGGGCGCAATTTCATTGTTCATAGGCTGCCTCCTTTATATTAGACAGTCTCTATATTAAAGGAATACAAAGGATAAAAAAACATCGATAAAGATTAGTTGTATTAACCAGATTAAAAGTGAAATGGATCCAATCAGGGCTGAAAGGGTTGAAGTTTTTTCAAAACGTAGTCTGGAATGGCTCAAAAATGCCCCATTTACCAGTATAAAGGAAGCATCTCAGGCTGCGAGAGCACTGTGTATGTGGGGACATGAGACAAGTGGCCCTGTGAAATGGTTACTCAACGCCAGAAAAAGTGACCACTGGGAAGGGGATAACCAGGTGAGGAATACGGCCAGGGCATGTTCTGCACTATTTAATTGCGGCTTTTCATGCAGTAATTCTGCAAAATTTCTGGAAAGTATGCAGTTAGACAACGGCTCATGGAATAATGATGTGTATGATACCTGTTACAGCCTGATATCACTGGGACAAATGGGTAATAAAAACCAAACAGGTGTCAAATGGTTACTGGATACATTTTCTGAAAACTTGAAACACCCGGGCACTATTGCTCTTATCAATTCTGCAATGATATACCAGTATTCAGAAGGATTAGCTGATACAATAAGTCGCAATTCTTCCTGGTTATTGGCCCAGTGTACTGATGGAAACTGGAAATATACTGCCACTTCCTGCCTGGTAGTGCAGTCATTAATACTTGACGGGCGTTGTGATCAGGTAAAAGAGTCTGTGGATTGGCTGTTGGATCGAATTGAAGAAGAAGAGGATACTGGATGGAAAGTGTCGGTCGTTGCGCTTGTTTTAATAACACTGAAAACATTATGAATTGAATTAACCAAACGGAGTTATAAGAATATGAAATATATATGGGTCGTTAATGTGGACGAAGAGAAAGCTAAACAACATGAAATCACTCCTGGAGATGTCACCAAGGCAATTGAATCATTAGGTGAGGGCTGTTTTGAAGTCATTGAAATAATATTCCAGGAAGATGATGCAGAATAAATGGTATCAATAGCAATTATAGGACAGGAAGGTTCTGGGAGGAGTTCTCTTTCAGCCAAGCTCGGCAAAAAGGGTAATGTATCAGATATTACCATGTATGATTTTGCCAAAGGTGAGCAGATCCTTACTATCATAGACTCATCAGGTTATCCTGCATCTCCCAAACCCCTGATGACCGCATTAGGTATGTCTGATATCGTTCTCCTCTGTGTCCCGCCATCAGGAATGAATGCTGTTACTGGTGAATGTGTAATAGCTGTTGATCTATTGGGATTGACCCGGGGAATTATTGTCCAGACCATGTCTGATAGGTCAAATCCTTATGAACTGGAGGTAAATACTAAACAGATCAGGTCGTTGCTTAAAGGTACCACTGCCCGGGACTGGGATATTATTCCTTTGTCTACAACTACCTTTGAAGGAATAGAACAGTTAAAAGAAGCCATTAATCGTTTTGATAAGGAAGTGGCGACCAAAAACCTGACCATGAACGATCTTCCATCCAGGGTGGTAGTGGATCATTCATTTAATGTCAAGGGCATCGGTTCAGTAATACTGGGTCGGGTGATACAGGGAACTATACATAAACAAGATAAGGTCATGGTCCATCCCACAGGCCAGGAGATCGAGATACGCAACATCCAGATGCATGATGAGGATAAAACACAGGCAGGTACTGGCTCTCGTGTCGGACTGGCATTGAAAGGCATCCAGGCTAAGGATGTGGATCGGGGACACATAATCTCAAATAACGAGATATCCTCAAATGAAATCGAACTTGAGTGCAGTGTTTCAAAATTCAGTCAGGGGTTAAGTGTAGGCAGCACCTTGCACCTGTATGTTACTCTTCAGTCCACCCCAGTAAAAATAACAAAGATCACCCGGGATGGACAGGATATAACAGAAGCGCCTGCGGGCAGTGTATGCAGGGTTTTAATTAATGCCGGTGAAGTAATATCATATAATGAAAGGGATGTCTTTGTTTTAGTGGATCTGAACAACAAAAAACAGCGATTAATTGCCCGGGGTCTGCCGGCATGAAGAACGGTAATGGAATGGATGAAATAGCCACGTTATGCAATGATGTGACATTTGCAATATCTGATGCCATAAAAAACCTGGTTGGGACTGTTGAGGGAAACAGGGTCGTTGGAATGGGTGCTGATGGCACACCTTCCAAACTTATCGATGTCGTCGCCGAAGATGCTGCCCTTGAAATCCTGGCATCATCCGGTATCGACATGAAAATAGTCTCTGAGGAGAAGGGATACCTTACATTTGGGGATAATCCTGAGTTTACTGTAGTGCTGGATCCAATAGATGGTACGTACAATGCCACACACTCCTTACCTTTTTTTTCAGTATCCATTGCAGTGGGAGATGATGATCTTTCAGATATCAGATATGGTAAAGTGTTCAATCTTGCCACTGGCATGGATTTCACGGCCGCAATGGGACGCGGTGCTTTCTGTAATGATCAAGAGATACAGGTATCACCATTGAACAAACTCAATGAGTTCACTGTTGTAGCTTATGGATACCTTGATAGTGAAGATACATTAAAACGACTGGGAAGAAACGTACGACGTATCAGGTCCTTTGGCAGTGCCGCCCTGGAATTATGTTATGTGGCATCGGCCAGGGTAGATGCATTTGTTGATTTGAGAAGCAGGATGAGAGTTACCGATTTAGCAGCAGGAATCCTTATCATAAAGGAAGCAGGAGGTATTGTGACAGATGGACGTGACCAACCTTTATCAGGAGAACTGAATGTTACCAGTCGGATCAATATAGTTGCATCCAATGGGAATGCACACACTAATCTTGAAAAAACAATAGTGTTATAATGTTAGGGATTCTACGTAATTTTAATACATTATGCCAGGGGTATTCGATTGATCAGGAAAGTAGGAGTGGTCTCCCGCTGTGATAAGGCAGGTGCAGTTGAAATAGCCAAAAAGGTAATCGGCCACCTTACTGATAAGGTTGATGTGTATATTGACCCTGGTACTGCAAGTGAACTTAACATTGAAGGGACTTCTGTAGGCCAGATGCGCCAGTTGGGGGTAGAAGTATTAATTACTATAGGCGGAGATGGGACAGTCCTCAGGACGATACAGCACATGGATGATCCCCTTCCAATTTTACCTATTAATATGGGGACAGTAGGTTTTCTGGTTGATGTGGAAGCAGAAGATGCAGTTCCAACTATAGATTCCATACTTTCTGGTTTTGAGTTGGATGAACGCTCCAGGTTTGAAGTCTGGATAAATGGTATAAAACTCCCTTCTGCCACCAACGAAGTAGTGATCATAACATCCCATCCTGCTAAGATACTGGCTTATAAGATCTGGGTTGATGAATTTGAACTTGAAGAACTGAGGGCCGACGGATTGATCATTGCCACCCCCACCGGTTCCACAGCATATGCCATGAGTGCCGGGGGACCTATCGTGGACCCGAGGGTGGATGCTGCTGTTGTAGTGCCGCTGGCACCTTTTAAACTTGCATCAAGACCCTGGGTCGTTCCTGCCCAAAGTACAATTAAAGTTGAACTGCTCCTGTCAGGCAAGGAAGCCGAAGTTGTGGTAGATGGACAGTATTCCCGGAACATTACTTCAAATCATACGATACGGATCGAAAAAGCAGCTAATCCGGCACGGTTTGTTCGAATCAAACATGGTGGTTTCTACGATAAAGTAAAAAGCAAATTACATTGACCAAAAACATTTAGATTTAAGTTGTGGTACAACGTAAAAAGGTCAGGTAATCTTAATGATAATTGTAATTTCAATTGGTGGGTCTGTATTAATCAGCGATCTTGATCCGGGAAGGATCTACAAATATGCTGAAAATGTAAAACAACTAACTGAAGAACATACCATTTACGTGGTAGTGGGCGGGGGCAGGATTGCGAGAGATTATATATCTACGGCCAGAGCGCTGGGTGCAAACGAAGTGGAATGCGATGTTATAGGCATCGATATGACCCGCATCAATGCAAGGCTCTTGATCGCTGCTTTAGGTAAAAGCGCATATCCTGAACCTTCCAGGAGCTACCTTGATGCAAATAATGCGGCATATTGGGGCAAGATAGTAGTAATGGGTGGTTTGATACCTGGCCAGACCACTGATGCTGTTTCTGCTGTATTGGCCGAATATGTAGGGGCTGATCTGTTAATTAATGCCACATCCGTGGATGGGGTATATACCGCAGATCCCAACCGCGATAAAGAGGCAAAGAAATTATCAAGCATGACCCCATCAGAATTGGTCGAGATCGTAATAAAGATAGATATGGCTGCGGGTTCGAACTCACCCATAGACCCGCTTGCAGCCAAGATCATCCAGCGTTGCGGTATCAAGACCATTGTAATAGATGGAACAGATCCTAAGAATATTGTCGAAGCAGTGGCCGGCCGTCACAGCGGAACACTGATATCAAATTAAACCTTTTTTGACACTCCGTTGATATTATGAATCCAGGACTTAATACTAGGAATTTCAGTTTTTCATCCAGGGCTGTAGTGGATAACCCATTCAACTGGGCCTACGAGCTGGAAGAGTTGGGATTTTCCGGCTGGGAGATCGTGTGTGAAGGGAAGCAGGAGCTGAATGACAGAAACCTTGCGCAGATTTCCACAATTCTTGAGACCACTAACCTTGTACTTACGGTCCATCTTCCCTTCTCAGACCTGAACCTTGCCAGTCTTAACGAACCCATGTGGAGGGAAACCCTGCGCCAGATGAAGCAGAACATCAAACTGGCTTCACCCTTCACGCGGATCGCTGCCGTCCACCCCGGGCACCTCTCACCCTTAGGTATGCAGATGCCTGACCTGTCATGGCAGAAGAATATTGAAGGATTGCAGCAGCTTTGTGATTATGCTGCAGAATATGATATGACAATCGGTGTGGAAAACATGGTCAATATGGATGCTATATTAGGCAGGCATGCTGAAGAGATACTGGGCATGATCGAATCTGTTGACAGGGAGAACCTGGGATTGACCCTTGATGTGGGTCATGCAAATACCAATGGTATGGTCGATGCATTCCTTGATAAATGTCTTGACAGAGTGGTTCATGTGCATCTTCACGATAATAATGGAAAAAGGGATGAACATCTACCTGCAGGACAGGGTATTGTTGACTGGGAAAAGGTTGTAGGCTCAATTAATGGGCTTGGTACCAGGATCGTACTGGAGGCCCGGACAATACAGGAAGGGGAAGCCAGTTTGAGATTTTTACGAGATCTGGTTCAATAGTTAAACACCGATTTTCGTCAAGTGTTTATGTCTCATAATTCAACCTTGGTCAGGA
>JACUTQ010000083.1 GCA_014859725.1 Methanosarcinales archaeon
TCAGCTCTTTTCGAACGCTCAATATGGCCCACCAGCATCATTATTTCTTGCTTAGTAATGTTTTTGAAATCATTATTCAACATTTCAGCTAATATCTTCAGTTCAGTCAAATGTTTTAGAATCCTGGCTACACTTAGGCCCTCAGCGAAACAATAATTCTCAAACTAAAAAATCAGTTGCTTATTTTCCTCGCAAATATCCGAATTCTTAATCATCTCTTCAGTTGCTTTAAGACTCTTTTCGTGGTCGTACAACATATTCTATCACTTTCCCTTCTAATGACTTAACCCCACAGGAAGCAACGTGAAAGTAATCAAAAAATTGAGCGAATTGAAATTAAAGTAAAGTGCTCCGATGGGGATTTGAACCCCAGTCACAGGAGTGAGAGTCCTGCATGATTGGCCGTGCTACACTATCGGAGCGCTGGTTCTTATAATTTGTATTTGCATTTAACCTTTTTGTTGCATAAAGAGATGCTCATGTAATAAAATTTGGCTTATTGGAATTTAATCTGATGTGGTAAGAAAAACAGGTGAAAATATATATTTACCATTTATCAATAAAATTACTTTCAAACAACAAACAGTAGGCTGTTTTTTCTTACCATGATTTCATATAAATAAAGATATGACAATAATTTGTAATGAAAAATCAATATGCTTCGACATGAATAATGAAAAAGGTATATATATGATAACGAAAAAACAATGTCAGTAACAGGAATACCACTGAAGGAGTACTTTTTATGACAACAAGAAACTTTGTATTAAGGGATAAAAAAGGCAAAGAACATGGTGTTTTCACAGGAAAACAGCCACGCCAGGCAGCTCTTAAAGCAGCTAATCGAGGAAAGGGTACCAAAAAGAAACCTGAGACAATCATTCTCAGAGAAAGAGGGACCAAGAAACTTCATGTATATGAAGGATGGAGAGAAGAAGTAGCTGCTCCCAAGAACAAACCCAGCTGGATGCCTGAAAAGATCAAAAAGCCTAATGTAAGAAAGGTCAAGATCGAAAAAGTAGATAAAGTTTAAACAGCCCTGAAAAGGGCTTCTTTTTTTCTTTTAAAAAATATATTCTTTGGCGGGCATGCTGGGAATTGAACCCAGGTTCCAGGCTCCGGAGGCTTGAGTGATATCCTCTACACTACATGCCCATTGCCAGATAATAAACAGCTCCGGATATAAAAGCACCGCCCATTGTGGCCACTAAATTTACACCGCTATTTGACAACCATCCTTTTTGCTGCATGGTCGCGCCCAGCAAACTGTCGAAATTGGTACCTGCAAATCCACCCAGCACTACAATAAATACCCAGAAAATATAGGTAGAAATACCTGAAGGGGCAAGGTCAATCACACCAAGCGCCAGTGCCAGTATGCCTGTGATCAGAGACCCCCCGATACATACCAATTCCCCTAACACTGTTACTCCACCGTCTGTCCCAGTCCTTACAGGTTCAAATGTAGTTATCATAACCGGTTTGCCTTTGCAGGTTTCTCCGATCTCACTTGCAAGGGTATCTCCGGTCGCAGTAGCCACTGCCCCTAAATAAGCAAATAGCAAAACGTTGGAACCGTCATACACTCCATATCCCACTGCAAGAATAAGTGCAGTTATTGAATTACTAAATACGTTTTCGTAACTTCTTAACCCACCTTTGCTTTGGGCGACTCCCATTGCAAGTTTATAATCATATCTGTATCTTGTAAAAGCACCTCCCAGGAGAAAAAAAGAGATAAGGATCAAATACCAGTTGATATTTGTAAACACAATAATCAGTACCCCCAATAGCAGGGCAGCCAGCATAGCAGATACATCAGCAATATTCTGGCGGTATGCAAGGAATGATAAAAATAGTGAGAATATAAACGCTATCGAAAGGTGAATGAAATTCACATAATAACCGAAACTGGCAAACAGCCACATTACCATACCGGCACCCAACATCATTGTTAGATTTTTATTTGTTTTAGAAGGGATCACTTCCAGTAAAGCTCCCGTCAGGGCTCCTATCAATACCAGAAAAAATAACTGATTAGGAGCAACATCGAAATTCATCCATCCAATGGTCCAATAAGCAATTAAAAAAGCACTTAAAGCTCCAATTATTGTTAAAGCTATACTTGAAGTGGCATTAACTAATTTTTCATCCAGTTCATCTTCAATGTTCACTTCTGTTCGGATGTAACTTGCAGCGACATTGCCTATACAAGTAATAGCAATGGAAGCACTAAGAACATATATTGGGAATTCAAAATCATTACCCAGAATAAGAATTATTACCCCCATTAATAATGACGCACCTGAAAAACTCATTAATGAAATATAATAATCAACTATATGATGCCGACTAAAAAAAAAGATAACAATCAATATAAGAAACAGGATAGTAAAATATTGTAATGAAATAAACGGTATCAATAATGTTAATAAGATGAAAAATATAATATATCCAAGTGGCAAATTGTTTTTCCCTAGCATAAATATTCAAAGGTTGAGATGACCTTTTAAGGCAAATAATTTATGGAACCTATATAACTGATATACAATGGAAATCTTCTGGAAGTTCTACGAAAAAAGACTTGGAAGGATTATTCGAAAATATATGGATTCAATTCCAGGGCATATAGTATTGATTATTACAGAGAGTGATCTAATTGAAATCGATTCTCTGGATCGGATAATGGACTTTGTTGGATGGTGTGAGGAAAATAATATCCATATCCTGACAATCTATGTTAGCATGATAGACCTGGATGCAGCAATATCGAGCAAGGTATACGATGAACTTTTAGAACAACTCACTCTTAAGTTAAGAAATATTTATGCAACAATTGATCTATTCTCTGTTAATGGGGAAATAATAAATATCAAAACTTCTGAAAAATCCAAACTGCTTATCAATGTGTCTATGGGATATGGTGGAAAAAAAGAACTGACAAAAGCCTTTAAAGATATCATGCAAAAAGTGGATTCAAGAGAACTTAACCCAGAGGATATAAATGAATCTGTTATTGAAAATCATCTTCTTTTCAATGACGAACCCGATCTGGTGATACGCTCAGGTGGCAAACTTCTTACAGATTTCCTGATCTGGCAATCAGTTTATTCAGAAATATATTTCACTGACGTAAGCTGGATCCAGCTTCGAAAACTTGATTTTTTAAGGGCAATCAGGGATTTCCAGAAGCGTCAGAGAAGGTTCGGAAAATAATCTATTAGCTGAAATAGGCATCCTCACCATAACTCAATGTAGTTTGCTTATCTTTCATCAAGTTCATACCATCGACTTCAAATTCAATTTTTTCAATTTCCAGTACCAATTGATTATAATTGAATTTAAATCCTGCAATACTGTACTGATATAGGTGCCGATCCAAAATTTTTGAAATAATGCTAATACGCTCACCCGGTTCTCCATTTCCTGTCACATATATGGTATCTACGCCATTGCTGAATTTTTTTGTAGGTCCTTGATTTGGGCCGATATAATGGAAGGTCATCTCATTTAAATGGTAGCGTTTTTTGGTTGTAATATCATCAAAGATGAATTCCAGGGGAGCTCCGTAGTTCAGGATCTTTGAAGGGAAATAGCGATACCATAACCTGGATTTGTCACTGAAATTCACCATTACAATTTTCCAGGGCAGGGTTGAACCGAAACCAAACGCTCTCTCTAACCAAAAACTTCCCTCAAAATCTCTATCAAACAACTCACCCTTACATGTCCCGAACAGGTCGCTCATCTTACTGGCTAAAAAATACTGGAATCCCCTGCTGTTTCGGGCATATGCATCAAAATCCTCGGAAAAAGCTATCCATGAAGGATATCTTACAAGCGGATTCTGCATATATTCCCCATTGAATTTAGTAGAGATAGATTTAAATCGTGTGATCTCAGAGTGTTCATTTTTTAATAGAATGTCATAATGGGGGAACGAATTTGATATTAAAATTTCATATCCTGATTCAGTCACACAGGAGAATTCATTGCTTGTTACTTTACAAGTACAATTGTCATGAACAATATCTGATAATTTACCGCCATTATACTGCCAGACCCCACAGTAACAATCAAACCTTTCGTCATCGATCTGTTTATTGATAAAAACTTTGTTATTCAATTTATAGTCAAAAGGTCCGCAGCTGATAAGTACCTGGAGCATGCGGGGGTTGTTGTTATCATAATCTGACATAAGCCAGAACCAGTATGCTCCATTTAATATTTTCATTTTGTTAACCGAATAGAGTGCCTCATCCATATTATTCCATTCTTCGGCAACCATCCAATCTTTTATCACTGCGGGAAGCATGCCCTTACTATTAAATTTATTATTTATAACTTCTTTTATAATAGACAGCTTTTTAAGAGGTTACATACAATAATTTTAACTCCATACGAAAAAGGAAGATAATTATGTCAAAAACAACATTTAGAACGATTCCAGGCGAACAAATCATATTTACCGTCTCGCGTATTGAAGATTTGATTTATGGTGTAACATTCGACCCTTTATCGAATTCTGGTAAGATCGTTACTAATATTTCCCTTATAGATACAGATCAAATGGATGATATAATTCCCATATTCCGCGATGTGATGTACAGTGGTTTAACAGTTAGTCCATTAATAAAAATCCTCAAACCTGGTGAGACATTTGATTCCTACAAAATACCAAAAGATAAACATGGGATTGCTACGGTCTGCAGTATCACAGTTGACGGTGTGTTATTGAAACACGGTGTACCTGTAAAACCCAGGTTCGGAGGATTAGTAGAAATTAAAAATGGTGAACCGATCCGTTTTACCGATCTGGTTATGTACCACAGCACCACCATCGATCCATTAGAAATTCTTATGTCTCAATCCCTAACCTCGGTAAGTGAAATGATTACAAGCGGTTCAGGCAAGATACTTGCCAATCTCAGGGAAATTACCATTACTGCAAGGGATGTGGTAGAAGAAGTGTTGGATGATATGGTAGCTGTTGGTTTTAGTGGTATTATGGAAGTAGGGGAGCCTAATACCGATATTTTAGGTGTGGCTGTTGATAGAGATCATTTTGGTGTAGCTGTAATTGGTGGTACTAATCCTATGGCAGTGGCCCAGGAACAAGGATATAATATAGAAACCCATGCCATGTCAACCCTTATGGACATAAAGGAAATGACACCTATAAACTAGATCGTCTAATTAATTAAGATTTTAAGCCCCTCATTTTTTTAGCTGTGTGCCGATTATTGTATCAAGTGCTTGAATGAATTCTGATTTTGCTTCTTTTGGGATTGTAGCACCAGCAGCAATATCATGTCCGCCGCCCGCACCTCCAACACGTGTTGAAGCAGTATTTATTGCAATAGCAAGGTTAAGTCCCCTCCGAACCAGGTCGTAATTCCCCCTGCTTGACACTTTCACACCATCTTCGGCAGCGGCAAAAGCTATAATGGGAAGATTACGATCTCCTACAATACTTGTACTCATACCTGCAACTATACCAACTATTGTATCCTTGATATTGGATCCGGCATCAAAATATTGAAGGTTGTTGAGATTGACCAGTCCCTGTTCTTTCACAAGATTGATACCCTCTACAAGATTACGTCTGTGCTCTGCTAAAAGTTGAGTTGCTTTTTCATATTCTGAGCCCCTGTCCCCCATACATACAGCAAGTCCTGTATCAGCCCTGTCATATCTGGCCGTAGCATTCAGTAGTGTCGAATATTCAGATGCATCCCTGGTCTCAGTACCTTCCCGTTCTTTTTGTAGCGTATAGACTTCACCCACAAGTCTTTGTATCTTTTCACCGGGAATACCTGCCGTAATAGAATATTGTATCAGGGCAGACATTATACTCTGCTTTTCCTCCCTGGTCACATCGATCCATCGTAACCATTTCTCTCCGTGTTGATGGAGCTTCTGATTTTTTAGAAATTGTATACATGCATCTTCATTTCCGGTAAGGCCAGGTAAATATGGATCTGAAGAATATTGTATCATCTTGAAGATAGGCCTTGTCTGTTTTCCAAAAAGCATAAGATCTTTCTGGCAGAATAACGACCCATTTTTTCTTCCAATTTCCGCGATCTGGCTGTTGATACCTATGAGCTTGCTGTGCTTTACGTGCTGGAGGTCCCCTACTGCACCTACAATGGCCAGTCCTGATAAGTCATCATTGTCCCCCAGTGCCCTGGCCAGTAAAAATGTGGTACCTGAACCGCTTATCTCATAGGCACCATTTATCTGGAACACATGAGGATTTAAATGATTGGGATGATCACCTGATGGAATGTGGTGATCAGAAATGACTGCATTAATCCCCAGATTGGTAATCTTGTCAAGCATTCCACTTCCTAGATCGGTAAAAACAGTGACATCATAATTGGAATTTGCTATCCGATCCAATGAAGTTTCATCAAGTTTGCGGATAAATTCCACAGTGTATTCTTTACCTGCACGTTCAAGAGCTGTACAGATTATTGCTGCTGAGGTTAAACCATCAGCATCGATGTGAGAAACTACATGGATGTCCTGTTCATCAAATATGGTATTTGCACATTGCTGCGCTCTTTTTTCTAACCTATGCATGAATATTATAGTTCATTCGTGGAAGCTATGTTCAAATCTGCAGGTATCTTGGTAACATTTCCTACCTTTGCGCCAATGATATCTGTAATCTCCTTTTCAGCGGCAATATCTACAAGACGCTGGGTTACTACACCATCAAATACTACACATCTGACATTATTGTCCACATCTTTTATCGAACTTGCCAGGTCCCTGACCGTAACTTCTTTAATTACTTTCTTGTTATTGTCAAGTAACCGGGCACTCAGAGTGCCGTTCAATTCTTCCATATGGGTCTTGAACTCGTTGGCAATTGTATCTGTGACTTCTTTTCTTAGGCGTTGTCTTTCAACAGGCCTGGCTTTAGCTACTGAAGCTTTAACGATTCTTGGTCTAACTTCCCGTTCCTCCCTGCGCTTTGGCTGAGCTGTACTGCGAGCACGTCTTCCACCTATCTGATACATTTCCAGTGCTTGCTCTACTGGTATCTTCTGGCGCAGTGATCTGACGATCTCCTTTTGAACCAGTTCCTCAACGCCTTTACCATCAGGAGCCCTTGCAATGAAATCAATGTCTGCTACCTGAAGCAGTTCCTTAATGATCAATTCGCCGCCCCGATCTCCATCAGTGAAAGCTGTAACCTTCTTTTTCTTGCACAAGTCAGCAACAGCCTGTGGAACATTGGTTCCACCTACAGCAATGGCATTCTTTATCCCATATCTAAGCAGGTTCAATACATCGGCCCGCCCTTCCACTACAATAATGGCATCAGAATCCACTACATTGGGTCCTGCCGGAATATTATCTTTACCATAATAGGTCATCTCTTCGACCCTGATAGCCTGTTTCACTTCATCGGTGATCTCCTGACTTTCAGGAACGTTTTCGTCAAACATATCAGTCAGGATATGTTTTGCCCTATTTACGATATGCTGCCTTTTTGAAGCCCGAATATCCTCGACTTTTGTTATTTCAATATTTGCAATGCAAGGCCCTATCCTGTCAATGGTTTCCAGAGATGCCGCCAATATGGCAGTCTCTGCTTTATCGAGACTTGAAGGAATGTCAATAGTTCCGTTAGATTTGCCGCTAATTGATTTGATATTTACTTCTATCCTGCCGATCCTGCCGGTCTTTTGAAGGTCCCTCAAATCCAGGTCATTACCTAATAACCCTTCAGTCTGACCGAATATTGCTCCGACAACGTCTGGTCTTTCCACAACCCCGTCAGCCTTTATTCTGGAATGGATGATATACTTAGTAGTATCTGTATTTTGCATATAATTACACCTCTATAGTATGTTTTATAAAAAAAGTTAGAAAATGGAATTTTTAAAGATATAATTAAATTGATTTTTATTTCCAATTAAATTGATTTTTATTATTATCCAATGTTACTAAGTCATGTTAATCTTCAGTTCTTTTGGACATGCTTTATCAATTAATCATATCTCCTAACAATAATCTTCCCGATTAATGTAATCATTATTATCAAAGCTAATGGATTTAAAACCATTCAAATGGCTTAGCACCTTTTTTTTTGATGAACATCCCTTGAAATATCCGTGAATTTTACTTTTTTTATCTTTTACTTTTTGCACATTTTTGGTGAATATTGGAATGTATATGATTTTCTAACAATTTTTATTAATTTGTATTTGAATTATTTATATTACTGATTGTTATACCTATCACATATAATCATTTGCATGAACAATGTGATTTATGCTTTTATATTAGTGAGATAGAATATTAAAGTTTTGGTTGTAAGTGTAATTGTCATGTTCATTCATAGACTATTAAGTGGTTTCAATTCCTTTTTAAGGTTTGAAATATGGGTATTCAGACTTTCCACATCTTTTATCCTTTTTTTGACCAGATTCTGTATTTTTTCACGGATATCTGTGTTTACCTTCACACTTGCGGCCTTCAAATACTGCTCCATAAGCTCTGCCAGTCTGTTCCCGGTTCTGTCCCAGTCAGTCAAAATAATTGCTTTTCGATACTTTCTGGCCAATTCTTCACAAAACAGCAATAACGACTTTTTAGTACCGAGTTCAATGGGGCCTGTAATCCCTAATTCCCTTAAGGCTCTGCGATCTCTTTGGCCTTCTACTATTATGACATTCCCTTCGTTTGACTGGTTTTGAAGTTGCAGTATCAACTCTTCAAGTTTTTCCAACTGTTCCAGATCATTCAATAAAAACACCTTGGGTTTAGATATATCAATCTAATTTAATCATTTTCTATAAGGGGAGTTAATATAACGATAACCTGCTTAACACTCATTCCCCTGACATGTACGGCCTTCTTATGGCTTGTCTGGCCTGAGACTACAGTAATATCAGATGTTCCAATTCCAAAAATTTCAGATAGTTTTTCGGCCAATTGCTGGTTTGCCTTTCCCTTTTGAGCCGCCTGGGTAAGTTTAACCTCGATGCGCTTTCTCCAGGAATTGTAGCCGCTGGGCACCTGCACAATCCTGGACCCGGGAGTTACTTCCAGATCAATAATCACACCATTGGACGATTCCCTCAACGCATCTGAAAAAGGCAATTATATCACAATATCAAATATAATATCAGGTATTTTAAAGATTTGATTTAAATTCACGAAATACGCCAATATTTACCAGTGGTTTTCCAATTTGGTCCATAACAGATGAAAGAGATACTTCTATGGGGATAACCGATCCATCTTTTTTTCTCCCCAGGATCAGACCATTCCAGTAACCATATTTTTCCATTGCAGGGATGACATTTTCTTCAAGATTTGGCAGATCTTCTTCAGCATAGGAAATATTTGCAGGTTGCCCGAGTAATTCTCTCCGGCTATATCCGAATAATTTAGCACCAGATTCATTAATAAAACTGATCTTGTGATCAGAGTCCGAGATATCAATTCCGTCTGTAGCCAGATTGAAAGCTTTAGAGAATATCAACATATTCTTTTCTGCCTGCAGTCTCTTATTCACATTTCTGGCAATTCCATGTACAGCAACGGGCTTCCCATTTTCCATTATTGGTCTCAAATTGAATTCCAGAAACATTTTGGGACCAGTATAGATTTGGGGCACAAAAAATCGATCAAAAATATCC
>JACUTQ010000084.1 GCA_014859725.1 Methanosarcinales archaeon
ACCAGCTGGCGAATATGAGCTTAGCTCGGCACGCCCGCGTTCATCGGCGGTTAATATTTAATTGATTGTTATGCAGCAAACTGCAATCCATATTGGCGTATGTACTGTGTATCTACATAAATCTTCGGTTAAATTTAAGTATTCAAAGTTGACCTGGCCCAATTAAATTCAGTAGGGCTCAGGTACAGTGACGGGACCCCTGAGACTGGGAATATTGTAAAGGATATGGAATCGCTACTGAACCTCAGATCACAAATCCGGTCTCACTCTTGGGTTTAATATCCACCAGGATAAAATTCTTCATCCTGCTGGGTTTGATAATAGCAATATCCTTCAGCTTGACCCCTTCAACAAAGGAGACTTCACCCACCTTCTCATGGAACTCATCATAATCCAGCTTGATCTTCATACCACGTAATTTCAATGTAATGGGTAGCGGAGAGAGTACATCTTTGATCTCGGGCACCTGATCCTCGATCTCCTTTTTGACCCTGGGCGGCATCACGGTCAGTGGGTCCTTACTGATCGCTTCCCGTTCCTCATCCATAATCTCACCCACCACGTTAACTACCTCGTCCATGGCATGCATTTCATCGCCTTTTCGCAAACGGTGGGCGATCCGGCCCAGTGTCCTCACATAGGCACTGCAATAGGGAACATCCTCGGTTTTGATCTCAGGGGCCCCGACGACCACAATAGGAATATCCACATCCTGGTAAAGCTTGGGCTTGCTTTCGGTGATACAATGTTTGAAATTACCGAAAATATATACAGCCATATCATGCTCGTTAATAAGTTCCTTCTCCTCGTGTGAGATCTGGCACGTTCTGGAACCAACACCCCGGGCAAGACCGATCATATTGGTCTTCGCCCCTTTGCGGCGCAGGAACTCGGCAATATCGCAATCCGGATGTGGAAGATGATGGTATGCCAGTGTGGGGGCCACCACAGCGATCTCAGTACCTGACAGTGGTGCACGTGTTAATTCCCCCAGTAGTTTCTTGGTCATTTTCTCAACGAGCTCGATGTCCTTAATAGGCACCAGCATGATTATAATAACCTCGGTCTGCATTATGTTCTTCTGGAGAATAAAGCCGCCCAGGTCTTCTACCAGTTCCACCAACAGGTTATGTTTATGTACCCCACCTTCAAACATCATTGGTTCAAGCATGGTGAGCCTCCACTAATTTATCCCGCATGGCCTCTGCCCTGTCCTTCCAGTCCTGTTTGATAGGATCCTCAGACGCCACGAATAAAATATACTCATCAGTCAATTGATGATATCTGACCCTGAACCCTTCAGGGATGATCCTCAACATGGCATCCACTATCCTGTTATTTATCTCCTGCACCTTTTCATCAATGACCATATCTTTTAGCAGATCCACTTCAGTCATGTAATTGGCAGTTTCCACAATGATCTTGGTACGTTCTTTTTGATTGATATTCCCCTTGCCGTACCGTTCCCATAATTTATTGAGCAGTTGAGAGATATAGGTCTCTTTGTTGAGATTAATTATCACCTCTTGTTTCCCATATTCACCTATCCCCACATCTGCAAAGTCCTTGAGATGCACGGAAGGAAGTCCCATCCGTCGCAAACCTACAAATATGAATACGGGCTGGGTTACATCGATATAGACCCTGACCTTTTCTACCACCCTGCCCAGTGAAAGATCGGACAGTACATCCACTACCACCCGTTTATAGACTTCAGCGCCGATTTCTTCAGGGGATTCCACCACAATTGAGTCGTCTTCGTCCATCTATGCTTCCTCAAAGCTACTTATTAACAAATCCTGAAACTAAAAGTGCTGCACCTACAGCACCAATATATTGTGCATATGGAGGCACCAGCACATCTATCTTCAATAGCTCCTTCATGGCTTTTGGCACTCCTTCTATTAAGGACGACCCACCAACCATGATCAATGGTTCAATAACCTCCACTTCCTGGAGTTGCTGCTCAAACACCTGTTCAACTACACTGTAACATGCTGCAGCAGCCACGTCCTCAGGATTTGAACCTTTTGCCAGTGAATTGACCAGACTCTGGATACCAAAAACGATACAGTAACTGTTCATCTCCACGTTTTTCTGCATTCCCTTAACAGCAAGTGCACCAAGTTCAGTAATATCAACACCCAGACGTTTGGAAGTCATATCCAAAAACCGGCCTGAGGCACCAGCACAGATACCTCCCATTGTGAACATACCAGGGATGCCGTCCTGTACAGCTATGGCCTTATTGTCCATTCCCCCTATATCGATAACAGTTGCCGGACCGTGCTGTTTATCAGCCAGATAGACCGCACCTTTTGAGTTTATAGTGATCTCTTCCTGTACCAGGTCGGCATTGAACTCATCGCCAAGCAGGAACCTGCCATAGCCTGTAACACCCAGGGCCTGTATATCATCCCTGGTGACGCCTGCTTCTTTCATGGCCAGATCCAGCGCTTCCGTGGCACTTTCCAATACCCTGATTGTAGGTACCCAGCCTGTGCCTATGATCTCATTGTCCTTCATTATCACAGCTTTCGTGGTTGTTGACCCTGAGTCGATACCAGCGGTCAATCCTTCTTGAATTTCCCTGGCAAGCAAACTGCGCCGCCTGGCTGTTGTTGTTAATGCCTCCAGCCGGGTGAGCAGGGTACCGGCGGCAGTCCTTTCAGTAAATGAATAACTTATTACAGGGATTTTCGAATTCTCATAAATGTACCTGCGTATCTCATTGCGTGTCAACGCACCTTCAGCACATCTAAAACAAGTAGCTATTAATACCGCATCAGCTTGCGTCTTACCTTCTACAATAGCTTTTGCCCTGGCCATCATAAGTCTCAGATCTGGGCTGGCTACCTGAAGTCCGAACTCTTCTTCAGCATTTTGAACATCTTTGATCGTAATCTCAGGGAAGAAAATCTCGGCTTCTACAAGATTGGCAGCTTTATTGATCTCCTCCTGGATACCGCTGTATTCGCTGCCACAGGAAAGTTGAGCTATCCGAACCAATTTTTCGGTTGCCATTTCACTCACCTACCCTAAGTTTATCTAAGAACTCCTTTATCAGGTGCACGAAATCTTTTACATCGTCTGGTGTTTTTGGATAATCCAACTCCAGTAGAGGCACCTTTTTAGCCCTCACCAGGAAGTTGATCAGTTCATTTGTGCGGGCACATCCCATGCATCCGAATGAGATATCTGGTTCTTTTACAATGATTGCTGCCTCTGCCTCTTCCAGAAGAGGACCAAGCAGTGACATCCGGCCCCTGACTCCTGAAGGAACTTCTACTGCGGCATATTTCAGTCCCTTTTTAGGATCTTCAGGTGTAATATTGATTGGTGGGACTTCTATTCCTGCTGTGCGGATCTTCTTTCCGATCTCCTGCATTACTGCAAGAGGTTCATGACCAAACCTATCCACAAGATCGGATAATATCAGACTGTTGCTGGGGTAAATGAAAACTTTAACCATATCTAAACCTCTTTTGCGCCTTCTTCTTCAATGATCTTTTTGAGATATTCAAAAGTAATACGAGGCGGTTTTACTTTTATTTCAATTACATCTCCTCTTTCGATCTCTTCTAATGCTTCTGTAATAAATGGTAACATTTCAAATTCAATCTCATGCTGGTGGAACCCAGGTTTCGCTCCCCCACCCCGTCCTGCCCTGCACCTGTGTGGGTCGCCGGGTGGGACACCCCTTTCCTTAATAAATATCCTGTTGGGGTCCAGATCCCGGATCTCTTTAGCCACCATATCTACATCCTGTCTCTTACCCTCGATGATAAGCCCAAAACACGTTTCTTTTACTGTAATATCAGCTTTACTTTCATATATTTTGATAACCAGGTCGCTGGGGAGAGTGAATGTGGAGTGCAGTACGATCATCTTGCTAATTATATCATCCCGGGCCATCTATTCCACCTCAATAACATAGATAATATCGCCCTGTTTCAGATCCCCCAATTTTTCCGGATCCATAACTTTTCCAATTATATTGGTACAATGGAACTTCTCACCTGTTGGTCCATATCGTTTGTCATCAATGGTTTTTACACCGATAATACCGTACTGTTTTGATGCCTGGTTTGTTACGCCCACTTCGCCTGCCATCACTTTTTCTGAAGGAGTATTTTCAGGCATTAATTCTTTATATTTTTCTGCTCTTTTGATAGTTTTGAACAATACTGTGTTCTCATAGTTGAAATAGACCGGAAGTGGGCCTAATGGCCTTTGTTTAAGCCTGAGAGCATGTTTAAAGAACTCAACCGTGGTGGGTGATTTATCATAATAGAATCTAATATGGATCAACAACTGGGGCGGGATACATAATACTGAAGCATGCTTTGTTTCAACTATTTGCATTGTAGTCTCAGGCATTTGTTCAACCACAATGGCATCATCTCCATCATATCCATCGATCTCCAGTGTAAGCCCCCTTTCCTCTGCCAGTGCTTTTGACTGTTCGATCGTTAATCCTAAAAACATTACCTGGGGAGGATTGACCCTTACTTCAAGTTTATTCCCTTTCTCAGCAAGTTTGACAAGTTCCACTCCCTTTGTTATCGTTCCCACAATTGAATGGACTGCGCTGCTTGTCCGGTCCTCTTTTGAAATGAAAACCCGGCCCAAACCCTCACCTTCTGTACGCACTGATATGTTCCCTTCTGAACGGGAATCCAGGTTTTCAAATACGACGTCCTCGCTTATTAAAATATCATTGACCAAATAGGAACTTGAAATGTCATCCACCTTGAATAATCCTTTACGAACAAGTCCAATGAAATGTTCAGCACCCAGAGGAGCCTCTTTTTTCATATCAACTGAAAAGTATGTGAATATCTTCATACCATCTTCGAGAGGTGTATTCAAATCACTGGTGGTAATCTTATCAGTAAGGGTTTCCCACCTGATAACTGATTCAATCTGGTTGATCGTATCCCCCTGGTCCAGTTGTGTAACAATATTCTTACCACTTATCACCTTCGCAAACACGCCGCCGTCAGCAGGTGAGCCGTGGGATGCAGTGTGACGACCCTTTGAGATTACAACATAGGAATTTTTAGCATTGTATCCACCAGTACCAAAGATGAGGTCATATCTCTGATATTCAAAAGTGCTCTTATCAGGCTCAATGTCTGTTTCAACCGGTCCGAAAGCTACGGTGTCGAGTGTTGACCAATGTGCCCGTAATTCCTTTCCAATAAAATTAGTAACCCATTTTTTTTTGAATTCAGGTTTATCAGGATCAACTTCGATCTTAAATTCACCCTTATTTGTCCTTATACTGTACTCGGTGGTCAGCTCTTCCTTCAGTTCTCCACCTTTAACAATACCAATAGTCGCACCCGAAATATAGGAGGTTTTGGTCTTGTTAACAATATCACCAAGTGTGGCCCCTTCTTCAATATCTACAGAGATATCATTTATTTCTACATTGATGGTCACTATCTCTCCTCCATTTTATCATAGGTGCCAATGGATTAAATACTTTAAATTTATGAAATGAATGAATTATAATTCTTTTGATATCCCTTCGAGAGACTCCTCACGTTCTTCTTGAGTAAGTCGGCTAAGTACATCACCTGTTTCACCAATATCTACGATCTTACCTAATCTCATTAGAGCAGCCCTGTCACATACTTCTGCAACGAAGTCCATATCATGGGACACAATAACAAAAGTCTCGCCAAGAGTTTCCCTGGCATTAAGTATTGATCTGGAAACCTCGATCTTTGTTACAGGATCCATTGTGCCTGTGGGTTCATCAAAGACCAGTATCCTGGGTTCTTTCATTAGCACCTGGGCCATTGCAGTTCTGTGTCGTTCCCCTTCACTTAATTCATCTGGCATCTTTGAAAGGATATCCCGCGCTTTTCCCTCAGTGAAACCTGCAGTGATCAATGTAGATATGGCTTTTCTCTCACCCAGTTCATGAGGCAGTTCAAGTCCGATGGCATCGGTAAGGTTATCGATTACGTTTCGGTGAGGGTATAAACTATATTCCTGATGCAGCACTCCAATATATTTGGTCGCCCTTCCTTTACCGTTCACACCCATCACTTTCATGTCTATCCACTCATCTCCTACCCTGACATCGACATCACCCTCGGTGGGCTGCAAAAGACCAGTAATGATCTTGGATGTGGTGGTCTTGCCTGCACCACTAACTCCGATCAGTCCGAAAATCTCACCTTCAAGCACATCGAAATCAATACCATCTACTGCATTAACAACGCCTCGATCCAATGAGAAATATTTCATTTTAAGATTACTGACCTTGATCAGAGGTTCACCTATCTGAATCTCACCTTTTTCAATCTCCTGGACCTGTTCCATGAATTTTGCAGAAACCGTTTTTGGGTCTCCCTCAGCAAGAATTTCACCATCTTCTAATAAAATAGCTTTGTCAGAGAGCTCTTCTACCACGTGAGGCCAGTGAGAAGTAATGATTAATGACATGTTGTATTCTTTTACAGCATCCATTATACTTTCATGAACTAATTTTGCAGTTTTGGGATCCAGCGTACCTGTGGGTTCATCTGCAATAAGCAATATGGGGTCTTTCACAAGCTGTCTGGCCAGTACAACTCTTTGTTTCTCTCCACCACTTAGTTCGCGGGCAATATGCATCATACGGTGAGAAAGATGTACCTGGTCAAGCAGGTCTGCTGCCTTGTGTATAGCATCGGGGCCTTTTTCACCAATCTCGGTTAAAGCATTCATTACATTCACAATAACCCTATCATCTCCATACAAGGCAAAAGATCGTTGGAGCATGATGGCATTTCGCCTGGTTATGGCTTTTCTAACCGGATCATGTATTGGGAGAGTTACTAAATCTACTGTCTTTTGTTTTAGTTCGCCACCACATTTACGGCATGGTGTACCAACTTTACTTGGAGCTTCCACTAAATTGCATGCTTCGCAGTAGCTCAGGTGATATAACACTTGCCCGGACATGTTTTTAAACTCTTCAGCACCTCGCAGGACATGCATAAAAATTGATTTTCCTGCGCCGCTTTTCCCCAGTATTCCAATGGATTCCCCTTCATTGATGGTAAGATTGATATTCTTTAATACATCGACTCCATCAAATCCTACTGATAAATCTTTTATTTCTATAAAAACTGACATTTCTTTTCCCTCTTATGATTCTTTAGCGCATCTCCAATAATAATAAAGATTGTATTGATTATTTTAACGTAATTACCACACACAACCGTGAGAGGTTAGATACTGCAGTTACAGACTTTCGAATAAAATCCATACCTGAGTTTGATGTTATAGATAGATATATACAATACATAAATATAACGATAATCCGTTATATTGTTAACTTTCCAGATACATAATATACACTTATTATTTTTAATATTTAAGCTGTTCCAAATTGTTCTTCGATTTTCTTTTTGATAATGGTACTTAGAACTTTTCCGTCAACGCTGCCCCGTAGTTCTTTCATGACCACACCCATTAAGGGCCCAACTGCCCCCAAACCCCGCTGGGCAATAAAATCCTGGCGTTGGGCAATTATCTCATCCACCTTTTGTTCAATACTGTCCATATCCATCCCTCTCAAACCCAGATCAGTCGCGGCATCTTGCGCACCGATATCAGGCTGTTTTGATAGTGTCCTTAGCAGGTCGGGCAGGCCTTCTTTGGCTACATCACCAGAATTAATTAAATCAAATACCTGTAGAAAATGGTCGCCCTGTAATTGCTTAATGTCCACTCCTTCCCGCCTGAGTTCAGGCAATGTGCCCACAAGAGTACTGGCAACCAGAGTAGGACTTATCCCCTCTACCTTTGATAATATCTCCTCGAACAAGGTGAACTCGGTAGAATAAGCTATCCTGCCTGATAGTTCTTCGTTCAGGCCGAAATCTGCCATATACCTGGCCTTACGGCGGGGCAGCAGCTCAGGTAACTGTACTGCATCACGCATTTCCCGGGTCACTACCACTGGCGGCACATCGGTCTCAGGGTACATTCTTGCTGCCCCGGGTAAGGGCCGCATATAGGCTGAATTACCGTCTGGCAGTGCCCTTCTGGTCTCTTCCGGAATGGCTTCCAGGGCAAGTCTGGCTCGTTCTATTACCATCTGCATGGCTCCGTGGGCTCGATCTTCAAGGTCAGCCACCATTACAACACAATCTTCATCATGGGCATCCAGGGTCTTTCGCAGGGTCTCAATTTCCTTGTCAGTGATACCATATGCCGGCAGCTCATCAGTATGGAATATACCTCCAACACCTGACTTTTTAGCATAGTCAGAGAATTCTGTGCCCAATCTGCGGCCAGGTTGTATTTCGCTGCCCACAAGACCTGCGAAACCTGGTAGGTTTATTGCCTTCACCGCACCCTTCTTCAGTGCTTTTTTAATCACTTTGGACTGGGATTGGGCAAATATATCAGTGACATCAATGATCTCACCCGGAACTGTAGCATTCCTTCTGGTCAGTTCATCTTTGATCTCCAGCAGATTAACCTGTCTTTCCACTTCCTGCTCAAGAATTGTCTCGATCAGATCCAGTGCCTGTACCCCTTTGACCTCTACCCGGGCACCCCTGGCAATTGAGACATTCACATCCTGCCTGATGGTACCTAAGCCCCGTTTCACCCTTCCTGTTGAGCGCAGCAGCATTCCTAATAGCTCTGCCACTTCCCTTGCATGGGCTGGAGAGACAATATCAGGATCGGTGCCGATCTCCACCAGCGGGATGCCCAGTCTGTCAAGGGAGTATTCTACGCTATCGCCCCTGTCCTCTATCTTCTGGGCGGCTTCTTCTTCCAGGCAGAGTACGCTAATTCCCACATTATTGTGGGTTGTTTCTATGAATCCGCCTATCGATACCAGAGCTGAGCGCTGGAATCCTGAGGTATTTGAGCCGTCTATTACGATCTTACGCATGGTATGTACCTCATCAAACACATCCATGTGCATGAGCTTGGCCATCTGTAGCGTAATGGCCACCCCCTCAGGATTCAGTTCCCTTGGCGGTTCCTCATCATTTTCTACCAGGCAGGTAGTATTGTATGCCTTGTATACAAATTTCTTTGTCAGCATGGCCTCTTCAAGAGCAGCACTGTCTACCTCTCCCATTTCACTACGTGTAGGGCGAAGATACCGGAAAAACTCAAAATGAGAATCTTTTAGATCCCTAAGTATTGTGGGGCACCCGCAGAACAATTTTTCTTTTGTATCAAGCTGCTGGTGGATCTCTAACCCTGATTTAAAACCCAATTCATTATAGTCATATTGTCTGCTCATGGAAATCTAACTGTTAGGGTGGGAATAATGTTGTATAAAACTATTGATAATTCATGTCAGATGTTATTTGAGCTGTTCAATGAAGAGATGTTTGGTGCCTTTCCAGATCATCTGATTAAAATTATGGCCCAAGGTCCTGCCACAATGGTGATCAGGGAGAGCATGCGTAAGGCGACCAAAACTATCTTAAATCAGAACACTGAGTTTAAGAAATGGGTTACTGAAGCTGAAACACTGCAGGCTAAAGGGGACGATTATTGCAG
>JACUTQ010000085.1 GCA_014859725.1 Methanosarcinales archaeon
AAGGGGTTACTGAGAAATAACATAGCTAAATTGGAGCTTCCCCCATCCAGCACTCTGTAGCTCATCCGCCCATGATAGATATTGCATGCATTCATCCGTGTGCTTTTGTGGTTTGTTATTTTCGCTATTATATACCTGGGGTTAGTTCGAGGGCACAGAACTGTCTATGAATTATGCGAATGCCGATTCTACCACATTTACTCTGGCAATAATAAAATCTTCCTCAGTGGGAACCTTCTCCTCTTCTTCTTTCAAAGCCATTATATGTGCTTCAACAGCTTCTTTTACATTTTTCATGGTTTCTTCTACCGTCTCACCCTGAGAATAGCAGCCAGGCAAAGCAGGAACTTCAGCCCAATAACCTCCTTCTTCGGCTTTATAAACCAAAACTGTATATTCCATATTCTCATCTCCTATTTTAACAATTTAATGAATTCCTCTTCAGTCAATCCTGCTTTTTTGATTGCAGCTTTGAGCAGACCAATTTTTATTTCTTTTGATCCTGGTATTGTGATAATTTGCCCGTTTGGCATCTTGACATTAACATGGTCACCTTTACCTTTCCTTCCAACTCCACCAGCTTTAATGAATGCTTTTATTGTATCATTTCCTTTGATTCCTTTAAGCCTAGACAATTGAAATTCACCTGTCTTTTGCAATAACAACTATCATATTTATTGTTATCTCATGAAATTAACTGTTTATAGTCCATGATTTCTGGAAAGCGTACTACAAATATCTCTGTGATCATGGACTATAACACCACTCTTTATACGCATACTTTTTGGCTTGGCTTTTATAGTTGCAAAGCATCAGTTGAAGGAGGCTTAGGGGTTACCAGAAAATAAATTATCAAATTCGCTCGATAGATTTCAGCATAAATAAACCATGGTCGCCTACTTGAAGGAAGTTAATTTAGTTATGTTATTTCTCGGTAAGCACTTACTACTGTTATGACAGTTTTTTTTGAGTCGTTCCTCTAATGATTTGACGCGTTTTTCAAGTTTGGCAATTATTGCATCTTGGTGCTCTATCAGATTAATAACTGCTTCTGGCCCAGCTTTATAAATTGTTAGTATTTCTTCACGTTCCATATTAATTCCCTCAGATTAATGGAATAATTTTGTTGTTTTTTGAATATTAATTTAATATGATGTCAAAGTATATTGATTTTTCGATTTATGTGTTTTCTAAAAAGTAAACGTTTATAGGGTGGCTGAATAGTTACTTCAATTTTTTAAAATAATAGATCGAACTTGATATCAGAATTCCCACTGCATCTGCTGCCCAATCCCCTAAACCTGCATTTCTACCCGGTACAAAGCTCTGATGCAGATCATCAGAAGCATGCATCACCTTATCCTGATGTATGAATAGGTACGGTGCAGGGATGGATTCCTGACTGAGACTGGATAGATAAAATATTAACAGGCCATAGCTGAACAATCCTGCTGCCCGGACAGGTCTCATTCTTTAGATGGTGATTCCTCAATAAAATTTTTGAAGAATGCTGCAAATACTCCGATAAATAATCCTAACACACCAGCTATTGCGATTTTTAAGAATTTATTTTGTGCAACCGGTTTTTCTGGTGCATAGGGGGAACTGATAACTTCGATCCAGGTATAATCGGGTGAGGCAATAATTTCCAGATTTTTTCTCTGGATTTCATAGGAATATAATTTATCCTCAATGGAAGTTAATCGGGAATTCAATTCTATGAAAAGTTCCAGCATCACCGTTCTGTCGCTTGGTTCTACATCCGGAATCTGCTCGATCTTATATAATGTATCTTCCCGTTGTGTTTCGAGTAATTCTGTCATTGTATCGATTCGCTCGATCTCTTTTTCAATGTCTATTAGAAGCTGAATTGTATTTTCATTGATCACTTCGTTGATATGTGTTTCCAGTGTATTTTTAAGAATATCAGGGTCAAGAGGCCCTTGTAATGTAATTTTTATCTGATTTGTGTCTTGATCGCTATTTAATTCTTTGGCAATAACAGCAACATGAATGTTTTCCTTAAACCAGCTAATTACACTGGCTTCTGGGTTTTCGGCATCTTTAAAGGGAACCGAAGTTGGAAGATCTGATCGCTCCACAGTCTTAACGATAATATTATGTGAGGTAATGGTGGAAGATATGATATCTGGATCGGTATACCGTACAGCATTGGTCAGACCCGAAGGCATGGGATTAATAAACACTTGAGCTTCTGTTTGGTATTCCTCTGTTGAAATGAAAAATGAAAACAAAGCTGCTGAGATTATTGCAATTATGGTAATTACTGCAATGAGGGTTTTCTCTTTCCATATCACTTCCAGGTATTCCCGAAGATCGATTTCATCATCCATTAAATCCTTTTCCATATTTCAGTACAATGAAAGTTATTAATATTAAACATTTATTGTTCAAAGAAGGATTTTTTTCACTGTATATCAAGCATGACTTGGTATTCTTAAGCAACTGTTGAAGTATGCAGTTTCATACAGACGTGTCATCTTCTTAACAATTCCATTCCAATCATGGTCCTGCACTATATTAACTACACAATGCGACAAATTGCTTCAAAGTCTGCTTGAAACAATTTCCCCGAACTTAGGGCTTACTTGAGAATAACCTCTCAAAATCAATTTATAGTCTCCCGCCGGATATATAAGAGAATTTGAACCACAGATAAACAAAAATATAATGCCGTAACGGATTTTGGCGCTACCCTCTACAAAGAGTGCAAAGCACACCCGCAGTGCAGAACACGGATGACACTGATTCAACGGATTTTCACGGATCCGTGCGCATCCGCGTCATCCGTGCAATCCGTGTTCCATCATGTTTACTCTTCTCTGAAAAACCCCGCATCTGGCACAAAAGTATCTGTGTTTATCCGCGTTCATCGGCGGTTAATTTTGTATTGATTGTAATGCAGCAAACTGTAATTCATATTGGCGTATGTGCTGTGTATCTACACAAATCTTTTGGTTAAATTTACCAACGTATTTCCTGGCAGTCCATTAGATGCTTTTTCAGATATAATCTATATCATAAAAACAGGATTGAGAATTAATGGCTGACATTGATGAAATTTATCACAACAAATCATAGACTTAACCTGGTTCCAATAAAATACTCAAAAATAAAAAGCTTAAAGAATGGGAATAATTGCTAATAATTGCCCTATAGAACTGAGTATTGGATGCTCACATCCCGGAATTCGTACAATTGATTGATAGTATTTTTAATATATAACATCAGTAGTTTTATTGCAACTTCCGAGAAAAAAGAAAATGGGCGTAATAAAACTCCTTTACAAAGGATAGTTATCCAATGAAGATATTATTTGTAATGCACCCGAACACAGCACTAACGTATGATACCCAGATCTTTATGTCCGATTTTGTAAAGAATGGTTTCAAGGTCTATTTTCTTTCCTCATTTATCGGACATCAAGGCCCAGACAGGAAAATTCTGCCCGAAAATGAAAATTTTTTAGTTTATACAATTCCTAACTTCTATATGGAAGCATTTGACAGGTTTATAGTCTACAAAGTTGCAAGAAACTTTCTTGTACAGGCCCTATTACTGCTTAAAACCGCATATTTATCTTTCAGGTATAATATTGATGTATTCATAACATTGGGTGGTTTTGTAGAATCTGGATTTGTCCCTCTGATTTGCTCGAGGATGCTGAATAAGCCATTCATTGTAAGAGTAGTAAGTGATCCATCGAGAGACGTTTATATCAGGATTAAAAACACATTGATCTACAGGATATATCGTAAATCTGAAAAGAAGATCCTGAAAGAAGCATCCGGAATAATCACTCTGGATGGCGTGGAAGAGCAATATAAAAATAAGACATTGGTAATCCCTCATAAAGTGGATACTCAAATATTCCGGAGGATCAATATTAATGGAAAATATGAACTATATAATCTGGATAAGTCTGATTTTATCCTCCTGTATGTTGGAAGGATTACAGAGGAAAAAGGTGTTAAAATATTGGTAGAAAGCTTTCCAGCCATACTTGAAAAAGTGCCAAATGGCAAATTGCTTTTAGTCGGAAAGGGAAATTTAGAGAACTATGTAAAAAGATTTGTCAAAACAAGTGGTTTGGAGAATCAAATTAGATTATTAGGGGAAAAAACTCGTAATGAATTGAGTGAATTATATAATATAGCTGATGTCACAATATTACTTTCACTGGTCGAAGGCACACCCAATCCGAATGTAATACTGGAATCTTTGGCCTGTGATACTCCTGTTATTACAACCAGGGTTGGCAAAATACCAGGGATTGTAGAGAATGGCAAAAATGGATTCATCGTTGATTTAGAAATAAACAATATATTGAATGCTGTACAAAAAATTCCGGACTTGAAAGAAGAGAACTTAAACAAAGCTATTGACGAAAAAAATAAAAGATATGATGAAGGAATAAAGAATTTGATGGAAATGATCAGAAAATCAAATTTACAATAGATATAATGAAAATATTTATAATTTATTGTCCTCTAATACATCATTAAATATTTTTTCATACCTTTTTGCCACAGCAGTCCATGTAAATTTTTTTTCAACATTCTTTTTACCCACATCTCCTAATTCTTTTAATTTATCACTGTTAACTAATAATTTGCATATCTGCTGAGTAAGAAGTTCAACTTCTCCATAAGGAACTAATATACCACCTGATGTCAGACTATTTACTTCCCTGATTGCAGGGATATCATATGCTATAAATGGTGTATCGCAAACCAGAGCTTCTATTAAAACCAATCCAAAACTTTCATAAGAACTGGGAAAAACAAATAAACTTGATTCTTTTAATAACCTTATTTTTTGTTCGTCGGTTATTTTTTTATAATATTCAATGAAACCTTCTTTTTTAATAATATCACTTACAATTTCTTCACATTCCCCACCACCACTTACTATTACCAATGTTAAATCTTTAATTATTTTTCGAGCCATTTTGACAGCATAAATGGCATCCAAAATATTCTTTCTTTTCTTTAATGCTCCTACATAAATAATCTGGTTTGTTTTCTTTTGCCTGACTTCCACTTCAGAGTATTGATCCAGATCCACACCATTATAAACAACTTCAATTTTTTCCTTTGGAAAATAATTGGTAAGTTCAGTCCGAAAGGTATCTGAAACCGTAATAACCATATCATAAGGAAATCGTAAAACGATATTTTCAATTGCTTTTTGGGCAAATCCTCCTATTATTCCTGCATCATAATCCTTCCATCCTTTCCAATTTCCAAATCCTTCAGAAAGTAAATGAACTGTAAGTACAGTAGGAATTCTTTTTCTTGCTGCAAAGATGAAGGGCACACAGGGTCGATATAAGACAAAATTAATAATATCGACTTCATTATCCCGGATCATTCTGTTTAGAGTTCGATACATTTCAAATAATGCAGGTAATGAACTAACTGTAGATCCATATCGATAAGCCTTCTTCATTCTTATTATTCTTATACCTTCTACTTCTTCCTCATCCTTCAAAGCATTTAATTTTTCAATAGGATCATCAATGAATTGAGAAGATTTACCAGACAATACTGTAACTTCATGCCCAAATTTGACAAGATTTTGTGCAACATTAAATGTATGTACTTCTCCACCCGCTTCAAGTACAGGGTAAAATACATCAGTGCCAAATACAATTTTCAACTTATACCCCTTAAAGAAATATTTTTATAAGATTTGTCTATTTTTTAATTAAATTTGTACTGAACCCGATATTCCATCCTATTAATGTTATCACAAACATCACAAAGTTATCAGTACCGTGTTTTACTCCCCATTTCAAAATAAATGCAATAGCAGTGAATAATATCAGTATTAAAGCTAAACTAAACCCAAAAAACACATCAAAAACCATCACCATACCCAAACCCGGCAGAACCAATACCTCCAAAATGGGAACATAATGCAATTTCCTGAAAAAACCGTGTTTTTTTATCAGATAAGCCTGCGCACCTCCATACCGTTTCATCATATAATAAAATGTCATTAAATTCTTTGGTCTATGGTGCATAACGATCGCTTTCGGATTATAAGCTATCTTATACCCCTTATGAGTGATCTTATAGTCCAGGTCAACATCCTCTCCAGGCCATAACTTTTCATCAAATCCCTGAACGTCTCTTACCACACCCGTTTTATAGATCGCATTACAGGAGGCCACATGCTGCACAATTTCTATCCCATCAGCCTCCTTCATATATTCACTCACAAAATGCATGCTTGAAAGAAACACATGAACCTTTTTCTCAAATTCGGTTGCATTAACCGGTATAATCTGACTACCCCCCACACCAGCCACGTCTTTGGTGATGAAACCTTTCAATAATTCATTCAACCATTCCCTGTCGACAGCACAATCGCCATCAATAAAAGCCACATATTCACCTTTTGCATAGTCCAATCCGATATTCCTGGCTTTTGAAGGCCCAACACCATCAGTTTCAAGAAGTACAGGATTTAATTTCTGATCGTAATTGCTCATCACGTTTTTTGTATTATCGCCGGAACCATCATTGATCAGAATGATCTCCAGTTTTTCTGATGGATAGTCCAGATCTTCCAGAGATATCAGGCATTCACCTATCGTATCTTCTTCATTATATGCCGGTATAATAACAGATATGTCAGGCTTGTCTTCCATTCTACCTCCCTGAAATATATGATAAATAATTCTTAAAACCTCTAAACTTACGATAAAGGTCTGATAATGATCTGGTATCAAGTAGAAATTTCACCATGTACCTGGGTCTGAAATAAAATTGTTTTAATCCTCTGTCCACATAATGTTCAATTTCTTCTTTGCTAAGTCCGGGATATTCGATAACAGTAGATTGTTCCCCATCATCCAGCCAGTCTGCCCACGACCGGGCTTTAATGAGCCCGTTTTCCTCACAGATCGAATAATACTCAGTTCCCGGAAATGGAACAGCAGCAGAGAATTGAACAGTATCTATATTCAAATCCATGGCAAATTCCAGGGTCTTCTCCATTGTCTCTATTGTCTCACCCGGCAAGCCCAGTACAAAGCAGCCGTGCACTACCAGACCGGCTTCATGCGCAATTGCTACAAATTGCTTTGATTTTTCAATTGTCAGATGTTTATTCATCCGATCAAGCATGCCCTGGTCCCCGCTTTCAAAGCCAACAAGTAATTCCCTGCACCCTGCCTTCTTCATCCTGGAAAACAAATCAATATCCCCTGTATCTGCCCTGGCATTGACCGACCACGTAACATCCAGCCCTCTGTCAGTGATCTCATCGCAGATTTGCTCTGCTCTTTTTTTATTCACAGTAAATGTATCATCTTCAAAGAAAAATTCGCCTTGCTTCAATTTTGGCCAGTGTGTAAGATCATACTCCATCTCATCAACCACATTTGCAGGTGATCTTAGTCGATATTCAGTTCCATGCATGACCTGGGGCCAGAGACAATAAATACATTTATTTGGGCAGCCTCTCCCCGAAATTATGTCCATATAAGGATATAATTTCTGTCCATCAAAATATTTCATAATATCCAGATGATGCCAGGCCGGAAATGGCAGCTCATCAAGATCCTGGATTAACGGCCTGTCCTTATTATGTTTAATACTGCCATTTTCCACATATGAGATACCAGGAATTTGATTGAGATCTCCTTCCTTTTCAAAACACTGTACCACATCACGAACAGAATACTCGTATTCTCCCCTGCAAATAACATCAACTGTTGTACCAGCGTCCCTTAATGTTTCCTCCGGACATGCAGTTACATGCGGACCTACCATTATTACCTTACAATCAGCTACTTCTTTTACTATTCCTGCACAATCAATATCAGAATAGATAGAAGGAGTTGTGGAATCAAGTACAACTACATCAGGTTGTTCGATCTGTACCAGATCCCTGAATTTATCCTTACCCCATCCTTGTGCTGGAAAATCAAATAACTTCGCTTCATATCCTTCTGTTTCCAAAACAGCTGTTGCGTAGGCCAACCAGTCGGGTGCCCGTAAAACCCTGCCTCTTGTGCGGGCTGCCCATCGTTGTGTTCTGCAAAAATCTTTTACAAATGGTTCATTGATGACCAGGACCTTCATTATTACTCACTCATGACCAGACCTAAACATTAATCCCTTTCTAACATTAATACACTAATAAAGATAGCTAAAAATATTATCTGAACTCCAATGATTGAAAAAACCATTGAGACAACTGCGTTTTCAACCTCTGAAATTGCCCCGTATCCGGAATATATCCAGGTAAACAGAACTTTCAATCCAAAAATGAATCCGATTCCAGCAATTACAATTCCAGCCACAATCTCATTTTCAAGAGAGTGCCAGTCCAGAATCTTAATTATATAACTATTTTCACCTTCGTACAGACCATGCACCGCCCCATATGCCTTCATATATAATCCCATACCAATTATCTGAGCTCCTGCAATAAGCAGCAGGCTACCCAAAATGAAGGAATGCAATCGGGAAGTACCCACATCTCCTTTTAATAAAATCGTTACAGTTAAGAATAAGCCAAGAATGAATACAGACAAACCCGGTACAAACAGAAACGGAACCGGTTTATAAAGCATCATAAACCTGATATGCCGCCATCCATCCTGAAATGAGTTTAGTTTTGACGGGGAATTTCGGGCATAATAGGTAATTGGGATATCTTTTATTTTTTGTCCTTTTTTGGCAAATTCAATTACCATTTCAGAGGCCATTTCCATTCCATGGGTTTTAAGAGTGATTTTATCAAGAGCATTTCTGGTAAACGCTCTCATTCCGCAGTGAGCGTCTGATATGTTAATATCAAAGCAATAATTAAGAATCCTGGTCAACAACGGGTTGCCAATATAACGATGAAGCCACGGCATAGCACCTTTTTTAATGGTTCCTTTCAATCGGCTGCCAATCACAAAATCTGCTTCCCCTGCTATTAAGGGGTCTAAAAATTTAGGTAATTCCAGAAGATCATAGGTGTTATCAGCATCTGCTATAGCAATATAATCTCCTCTGGCACGGGATAATCCTGCAAGATAAGCATTGCCATAGCCTTTGACTGAATTAATTACTATTGCACCCATAGAATTTGCTATCTCAGCCGTTCTATCATCGGAATTGTCAACTACTATTATCTCCCCTTCAATATTATATTGTTCAAAAACTGTCAATGCTTTTTGAATACAAATTTCAATTGTTTTTTCTTCATTCATTGACGGTAAAATAATTGATACTACAGGCATAATCAATTTCTTTGGTGTCTGAATGCTATATATAAACTATGATTATCATGAACTTTTTTGGTTCTCTTTAACATTGTGTGGGTAACATCACTTTTATTATATTAGTTATTTTTCAGACACTGATTAACGCCGATTTACACAGATTTAATCTCAATCTATTT